>JAYGEV010000473.1:0-4441 GCA_046582225.1 Pseudomonadales bacterium | reverse complement strand
CCACCATGTGCACCCGCATCATCTCGAGCAATGCTGCGTTCGAGTAAGTCAGCCGCGCCTGTAGCTCGTTGGTATCGTTGATGTGTCGGTACGTCGCGTAGGACGGATGGTTCCAGGTGTCGTACTGCGCATACGAGATGCGTCGATCACCGACCACGGCCATTCCGCCGCCGCGGATGCAGAAGTTCACCTGGGTCGAGTTGTGGCGTATGGGTACGGTTTCTTCGCCGGGCTTGAGCACGTCCAGGGTGACCTGCACGCCAGGGGTAAGGCCGCGTCCCGGATCCGCTGCGCTGGGGTGCACGAACATCACCTGACGACGGCCGTTGGCCGGACGCGCAAGGTCGGCCAGCCGCTCGATCTGCAGGTCGAACATCTCTTTGGAGATGGTGATTGGCGGCCAGTCTTTGCCGGTCTTCGTTTTCGCCGGTTCCGCGGCCGCGATGGGCTGGTCGCTGCGGTCGACGATCAGGGGCGCTGGATCACTCATCGTATCTCTCCGGGGTGGTTGCCGGAATTTGAAATACTTTGATATCAAAGTATTATGGCCGGCGTCAACCTTGCTGGGCGTTTTCATGGAAATCCTCGCCACCTCGAAGCGCGAACCCATCGTGTGGCCAAAGGACGACGTCACGCGTGTGCCCTATAGAATCTACACCGATCCGGAAATCTTTCAGCGGGAAATGGAGCGGATATTCGGCGGTGCCGGCTGGGCCTATGTGGGGCTCGAAGCCGAGATCCCGAACGGCGGCGACTATCTGGTGACCCGGATCGGTAATCGGTCGGTGGTGATTGCCCGCGACCAGGACGGTTATGTGCACGGCTTTGCCAACCGTTGTGCACATCGCGGGGTGAAATTGTGCCGGCAGCGCCAGGGCAACAGCCGGGTTTTTGTTTGCCCGTATCACCATTGGTCTTACGACCATCAGGGGCACTTGCGCGGTGTGCCATTCATCAATGGCGTGAAGAAACAAGGTGGTATGCCCGAGGATTTTGCACGCGAAGATCACAACCTGCCGGCGCTATCTATCGCCACTCGGGGTGGTGTGATCTTCGCTTCGTTTGCCGACGACGCTCCGCCGCTGGATGACTATCTTGGCGAATCCAACCGCCACTACTTCGACCGGGTGTTCGATGGCCGCGATCTGGTGGTGCTGGGTTATTCACGACAACTAATCCCCGGCAATTGGAAGCTCATGTTCGAGAACATCAAAGACCCCTACCACGCGTCTCTGCTGCACGTGTTCCTGGTCTCGTTCGGTCTGTTTCGGGCGGACCAGAAATCCCAGGTACGCACGGACGAGACCGGCCGACATGGCCTGCTGATCTCACGTCGGGGCGAACAAAAATCAACAGAAGCGACGCGGGACATCAGCAATCTCAAAGAGGAGTTCAAGCTGGCGGATCCGCGGCTGCTCGACCCGGTTAAGGAATTTCCAGATGATGTCACCGTGGTGATGCAAACGGTGTGGCCCAACCTGATCGTGCAGCAGCAATCCAACACGCTGGCGCTACGCCAGATTCAACCTCGCGATGCGGGTTCGTTCGAGCTTCACTGGACTTTTTTCGGATATGCAGACGACGACGAAGCGATGGTCCAACGCCGGCTGCGCCAGGCCAACCTGATGAGCTCCGCGGGGCTTGTGTCGGCCGACGACAGCGAGGTGATTAAGCTTGCACAGCAAGGTGTGGCACAGTATCCGGAGGATGCCGGGGTGATGCTGCTTGGAGGCCGTGGCACCGCAGACGAGGAGCACATGGTGACCGAATCGGCAATTCGAGCCTTCTATGCGCACTATCGCGAGGTCATGGCGCTATGAAGCTCGACGTCGAGGTGCACTTCGAGCTCGAGGATCTGTATGCGCGCTATGCACGCGCGCTGGACGACGGACCGTTGGAAACGTGGCCTGACTTGTTTGTCGAGGATTGCCTGTACCTGGTGATACCGCGGGACAACTACGACCAGGGCTTGCCGCTCGCCATCATGCGCTGCGAAAGCCGCGGCATGCTCATGGACCGTGTGCATGCAGTGAAGGAAACCATCATGCATGAACCTCGCTATTTGCGGCACCACATCACCAACATCCGGGCCATGGCCATAGAGAACGAGGACGACGACGCTATGCCGGTGACCGCGCACTACTCCGTCATTGAGGTGCTGCACGACGAGCTGCCGAAGATTCTCAGTGTTGGACGCTACCTCGATCTCGTCAGCCGGAACTCCGTCGGTGAGCTGCGCTTCAAAGAGAAACGTGTGGTCTACGACTCGGTGTTGGTGCCGAATACGATCGTTTATCCGCTCTAGCTACGATATCGTCTCCCAGGATCCCACAGGTGGCGGCCCATGGCCTGAATCAGAAGTCGGCCCCTGCTATCAGGGCCAGTTCGCAATGCTTTGCAATGAGGGTTTCTCTTTCGACCTGGGGGGGTAGTTCCTTCCAAAACAAGAGCCGTCCAGGGGAAAGCAGCTGAGTTCACCCAGCGTTCTGACGGGCATGACATGCAATTCGTAACCCGGGAAGACTGACATGTTAACGCGTGAAGATATCCAAAAAGCCGCTTCCGATTTACACGAAGCTGAAAAAAACAGAGAGCAGATCACCGCAATTACGCTGGAGCATCCTAAAATGTCCCTGCAAGATGCATATGCTGTGCAAAGCGCCTGGATGGATATCAAACTGGCGGAAGGCCGCAAGGTGGTTGGTTACAAGGTCGGTCTGACTTCGCGGGCCATGCAGACCAGCATGCAGATAGATGAGCCTGACTATGGCACCCTGCTGGACAATATGGTTTTTGATGACGGATCAGATATTCAAACGTCGAATTTTACTGATCCGAAGATTGAGGTAGAGCTTGCCTTCGTATTGAAGGACAGGCTTCAGGGGGAAGATGTCACCATCTTTGACGTTCTCAGTGCAACCGAGTATGTAGTTCCGGCGCTTGAGCTGATTGCCGCAAGATCCTATCGAGTCGATCCGGACACAGGTTATGTTCGAAAAATTTATGACACGATCGCTGACAATGCGGCAAACGCGGGAATTATTATTGGTGGCAGACCGATCAAACCGATGGAAACGGATTTACGCTGGATAGGAGCCATGCTGTATCGAAATGGCGTGATCGAGGAAACCGGGTTAGCAGCAGGTGTTCTTAATCATCCTGCCAATGGTATTTCGTGGATCGCCAGGCGTTTTGCTCTCCATGATATTGCGCTGGAACCCGGACAAATACTGCTTGCCGGTTCATTCACCCGCCCCGTCACCGTAAGTCCCGGGGACACCATTCACGTTGACTACGGCAAGCTGGGGGGAATAGGTTGCCGGTTTGTTTAGGAAGCCTGTCATCAATTCTCACCCCGAAGAGGGCATGTAATCGCTTTTCTGAGTCAACGGGTCTGGAGAAAGCGCGGTAGAATCGAACGGTAAGGAGCTCGAAACAAGATTTCTACAAGATGCGGATCATGGAAACAAGGGAGCGAACGGTTTCTCTGGATGGAGAAATCGCTAACGCGATGGTCAGCTTTTCTGATCACACCGTCTCTCTGGTAGCGCTCGTTTCCGATCAGGTACGTAATGGCCAGCCCGTTATCGGCTTCGGCTTCAACTCGATCGGCCGGTATGGCCAGGCCGGGATATTGCGCGAGCGCATGTTTCCGCGGGTGCGCGCAGCTGATTGGGACAGTTTGCTCAGCGACGATGGGCGTTGCTTTGATGCTGCGTCGATTGCAGCCACGGCGATGCGCAATGAAAAACCGGGCGGGCACGGTGACCGCGCTGGTGCGCTGGGTGCGCTGGAATTGGCTGTCTGGGATCTGAATGCCAAATTGGCCGATGAACCCGCTTACGTTACGATCGCCCGGCACTTTGGTTGTTGTCCACGGCCAGAGTCGACCGCTGTTTATGCGGCCGGTGGCTACTACTACGCGGGTGATTCCACTACGCGCCTGAAAGAAGAGTTCGAAGGTTACCGTGCTCTGGGATTCGATTGGTTCAAAATGAAGGTCGGCGGCGCACCGCTGGAGGAAGATCTACTTCGAATCGAGGCCGCGCTCAGTGTGGCGGGCGACGGATCTCGGTTGGCCGTGGACGCCAATGGGAGGTTCACCTTTGCCCAGGCGCTCGAATATGGCCGCGCCATCTCCGCCTTCGGGTTGCGCTGGTACGAGGAACCTGGAGATCCGCTTGATTATGCGCTCAATCATGGGCTTACGGCGGTCTATGACGGGTCGGTCGCAACGGGCGAAAACCTGTTCAGCGCGATCGATACCAGAAATCTCCTGCGGTTCGGCGGTATGCGGCCGGGTAAGGACATTTTTCAGATGGATCCGGGCTTAAGTTACGGTCTGACCGAATACGCCCGGATGATTGCGTTGCTGGAGGAAAGTGGCTTCAATCGCGCTCAGTGCTTTCCCCATGGTGGGCACCTGATCAACCTGCACATC
>JAYGEV010000472.1:0-4962 GCA_046582225.1 Pseudomonadales bacterium | reverse complement strand
GGCCACACGGTGGGGCACGTCGCGATCCATCTCAAGTCCGGCCGACATCATGCTGTAATGTGCGGAGACCTGATTCACACTCCGTTGCAACTCGCGGAGCCGGGCTGGACGCCGACCTTCGAATACGATATGGCGGCCTCTGCCAACACTCGCAAAACGTTCCTCAACGAACATTGCGAAAGCGACACGCTTGTATTGACGTCGCACTTCCCCTCACCCTCGATCGGCCACATCGTTTCGCGAGGAACGGGCTACGACTTTACGTATGCAGGAAATATCGATGATTGAAGTTTACGACCCGGGAAACAATGAATTGGTTGGAACCGTTCCAAGCGCCAGTCACGAAGATGTGGAACACGTGTTGGCCACAGCCAGCAAGGCAAGCGATGTCGCTCGCAAGATGCCGACTCATCTGCGAATCAGCATGTTGCGTCAAGTTGCGGAACAAGTGCTGAAGCTTCACGAGGAATTTGCAAAGGTAATCGCCAAAGAAGGTATCAAGACCATTCGCGAAGCCCGCAAGGAGGTAACCCGCTGTATCGAGACCTTGCGAATCAGCGCGGAAGAGGCCCGCCGCCTGGGCGGTGAAATAATCGCATTCGACCAGATGCCTGGCTCGGAAAACCGATTTGGCTATTTCAAGCGATTGCCAGTAGGAGTGGTGGTCGGCATCACGCCCTACAACGATCCGCTCAACATGGTGGCCCACAAGATCGGGCCCGCCATCGCGGCCGGCAATGCAGTCATCCTGAAGCCGCATTCCTCAACACCACTGTCCGCCAGGAAACTGGTGGATCTGTTCGAAGCCACTGAACTGCCAGCCGGGGTTCTTCAGCTAATTACTGGTTCGGGCGCCGTTATCGGGGATCAGCTGGTATCCGACAAACGGGTTCGCATGGTGTCCTTCACCGGTGGGCCCGACGTGGGACTCAAGGTTCTGGCACAGGCCGGCTTGAAAAAAATCAGCATGGAACTGGGGAGCAACTGCCCCTGTATCGTAGTGGGTGATGCCGATATGGATTTGGCACTGGATGCCACCGTCAGCGGGGCTTTTTGGGCGGCCGGTCAGAATTGCCTGCATGTACAGCGAATATTCATCCAGCAGGATCATTTCGAAAATTTCTCGAAGCAATTCGTTGAACGCACCAAACGACTGGTAACAGGCGACAAGCTTGACGAAGCTACGGATATGGGACCACTTATCAATGATGCTGCATTACACAAGGTCAGTGAATTTGTGCAGGATGCAGTGGACCGGGGTGCGCGTGTTTTGACGGGTGGGGAATCAGAGGGTCGCTACTATCAGCCGACGGTGCTGGACAACGTCTCTGCAGAATGCCGTATTTCCATCGAAGAGGTGTTCGGCCCGGTGGTTGCGCTCTATGCATTCCAGGAAATTCAGGAAGCGATTGACCTGGCCAACAACGTGGATTACGGCCTGCAGGCTGGCGTATTCACGCGCGATCTGGCCACAGCGCACAGAATAGCGGACGATTTGAATTGTGGCGGCGTGATGATCAACGACAGTAGCGACTACCGGATCGACGGCATGCCTTTTGGCGGGACGCGCGGTTCGGGCATCGGTAGAGAAGGAGTGGCTCACGCCATCTTTGAGATGACCGAAGCAAAAACATATTGCTTCAACCTTTGAATTATTAAAGAGACTAACTGTGGAATATAAACTGGCATTGATCGGCTTTGGCAATGTAGGCCAGGGGCTGGCGGAAATCCTGTCAAAAAAGGCCTCGCTGCTGCGTGAGAAATTTGCTGCCGAGATACGCATCGTCGCTATCTGTGACCTCTACAAGGGCAGCATCGCCGACGCAGAGGGCTTCGATCCCCAGGCCTTACTGGATCACGTCTCTGACAAGGGCGACCTGAAGGAATTTCCTGCACCCGCTCGAGGCTGGGATGCCCGTGAGACGATCGAGAAGAGCGGCGCCAATGTACTGGTGGAACTGTCGTTTACCGACCTCAAGACCGGCGAACCGGCACTGAGCCACATGATCCAGGCACTCGAGTCCGGAATGAATGTCTCTACCACCAACAAGGGTCCGGCAGCACTGCATTTTCCGAAATTGCTGGAATTGAGCAAGACCCACGGTGGCCAAATCGGCGTGGAAGGCACTGTCATGAGTGGTACGCCCACCCTCGCGCTGGGTATGAAAATGCTGGCCGCAGCCGGGGTCACGCGCGTTCAGGGAATTCTCAATGGCACGACAAACTACATTCTTGGCGAAATGGAGAACGGCGCGAACTATGCAGATGCATTGAAAGATGCCCAGGCTAAAGGCTACGCCGAAGCAGATCCCACCGGCGATGTGGACGGCCACGACGCCGCCGCCAAGGTCGTGATTCTCGCCAATCTCGTGATGGGCCAGAGCATGACAATGGCGGATGTCAGTTGCGTCGGCATCAGCGGCATCACCAGCGACCAAATCGAGTCAGCGCAGGCCGAGAATCAGCGCTGGAAACTGATCGGCACGCTAGAAAACGTAGCTGGCCGCCTTGAGGGTTCGGTCAAGCCGGTCAGAATGGATGCCACACATCCTTTATATGGAATCAGTGGCGCCACCAATGCGATTACCTACGACACGGACCTGCTGGGCGATATCACCTTGATCGGTCCGGGCGCAGGCAGAATCGAGACCGGCTACGCGATCATCGGCGATATCCTGTCGTTTTCCGAGTAATCTACGAGTCACCCGGAATAACGGTTGCCTAGCGGCTCCCCACGTCGCCCTCACTGGAGCTTCTTCGCCGCGCACGGCTTCGAACGACGAGCTGCTCCCGGCTCGCCCGATGCGCCTCGTCGATGGCTGAATCTGTGTGGGTAGAAGCGGCGGCATCGGAGTTGGCGATGGATATGCGGCCGAATCGCCGCCTGCCGATCACGCAAGGCCGATCGTCGGGAGCGAACAGCGCCCACTCGATCGGATCGTTCAGCGTGTCGTAGCTGTAGGCGTAGCCGTGTGGCCAGCGATTCACCGTGATCGCCTCGATGTCCCGCGCCGGGTCGAAACCGCCACCCTCCAGGGTTCGACCCAATTGGTCGCGGATCTTGCGCTCGAAGGTCTCGAAGCTCGTCGCCAACAGGTCCGCCCTCCCGGCGCGATGCTGCTCTTTCTTCGGTAGTCCGGGGGCGCAAGGTACCCTGGACATGTGCAGTATCATTGGGTCGTCAGGTGAGGTTGAGGGTTGGTAGCCGCCGATCTGCACGGACCGGCCCAGCCGGACCCCGGTGTGAAACATCCCCGGAGCGCTTGCGCTCGAAATACCCAGGTTCGTGAAGGCCGTCCAATTACGGATCAGAACATTGGTGTAGACATTGGACATCTTGACGCCATACATGAGCGCCGCGCTTTGCTCGTCGGACATCTCGGGCACAAGGTGCGGAATGACACCGTTGTAGCACGCCATCACGCAGTGATCGGCCCGCACCTTCTCGGCCTTGCCGTCGCGCACATACGTAATCTCGACCTCGCGGGCCACTTCGGGATCTCCCAGGTGCCGGGCTGATACGACCGTGCTGTTGAGACGAATCCGGGCATCGGAGCCGTCGCGGTCGATCCGGTCGTACGCGAGGCGCGACATAATCGAGTCCTCAAGCGTCGCCCCCGGAAGCGCGTCGGGAATCATTGCGCGAACCAGCAGCCGCGCCACCGTTGCATTGCCGTCCGGAAAAAAGAGATCCTCTCCGTGGTTCCACTCGCTCTCACGACCGTGTTGCCCACCGCCGAGGTGGCTGAGGGGGCCCACCTTGGGCAAGGGCTCGAGGTTCATTCCCTGGAAACCGGGATAGCCCTGGACCCAGCCATAAAGCGCCGGGTAGGCATCGATGCCCACGCAGAAACTGCCTTTCGGGCGGTCGTCAAAGAACGGGAGGACACCAGGGTCAACATTGGCGAAATCGAGGAGAAAATCCCGGTAACTGATCCTGGCCAGGCGCTCCTTCTTGTCCACGTCCGACAGCCCTGGGAAATAGTCCGGGTTCGCACCGTCATCATAGAGCCGCGCGAGGTCTCGTCGCGCGTCCGCAGAGAGCGGGGTCTGTGCAAGCCACTCGGTCCAGCCGTTGCTGCCGGATCCGTTTCGCGCTCCTCGCCCCTTGACGAGCCGATCCTCGCCGAATACCTCTTTCGCGAAGAAGGTGGAGCTGCCGAGGCCCATCGATCGATACATACCCATACCCGGCGCGGTGGTGGCAATCGCACTATCCACATCAATGCCGATCGCAGCGAGTAGCGTTCTGGAAACGGTGCTGTACTGGCGTACGGACTCGAGGTAGGAGGTGCCGCCGTTGAGCATCAACGTTCGACCGTTGTAGGTCATCTCGTTGCGCTTTGCGTGGCCGCCGAAGTCGTCGTGGTTATCCAGGACCAGCACGCGTGCGCCGCGGCCGGCCGAGGTCAGGTAGAAATACGCCGCCGAGAGCCCGCTTAATCCACCGCCAACGACCACGAGGTCGTAATGTTCACCGGTGTTGGCAGCATCGTTCCAGGCGTTTCCATCGCGCAGCGCATGGGCGACCTCGAACGACCCGGGGTGGCTGCCGCGCATTCCGATGCGGTTCGGCGGATAGTATCCCGGCATCGAAGACGCGCCGGACATGGTCTCTTGCGCTGAGAGCCAACCGGGTGCGATGAGCGAACCCCCGATGGCAATCCCCATGCCATTGACGAAGTCGCGCCGGGTGATATCCCGGTGCATCCCGAGATCACGATCACTACTCCTGAACATAGCCCCTCCGATTTTTCTTATGCGGAAATCAATGTGTCTAAACTACTACAAACAGGAGATCTTCGGCGAGCATTAGATGATATTGCTACCAATGAGGATCGAGATTCGCCAGGAATCAGTGCTTGGGAACTCGTCAGTATGGAAATCGATTGCGACGGCGACACGCTGTTGGTAAGTGCAACGCCAAGCGGGCCCACCTGCCATCTCGGGACATCCAGTTGT
>JAYGEV010000469.1:0-2997 GCA_046582225.1 Pseudomonadales bacterium | reverse complement strand
GCCACGCTCGTCGGTAAAATCCAGTACGGTGTATGGATTAAGCATCATCTCGCTTTTCCGCGTTTCGTCTAACGCAAGTATAATTCCGCATCGGCCGCCAGGCGGCTACAGCGGAGGTGAAATGCTTGATCAGGAACGAATGTCCATCGAGGCTGTCTGCCAACGGCTGGTGGTCGCTTACTGCCATTACGTCGACCATGGCGAGGCGAGCAGGGTCGCGGATCTGTTCGCCCGGGACGGGGTATGGGAAGCACCGGATGTCACGGTGCAGGGAAGCCAGAGCATTCGAGACTTTTTCCATGGCCTGGACCAGGACAAGACCCGAATGACCCGGCATTTGTGCAGCAACTTTCAACTCAACGAAGTCTCGACCGCAACAGCCACCGGTGTAGTGTACGTCACGCTATACCGCCATCAGGGCGAGGAAGGAAGGAGCACTTCGCCGCTGGTTGGTCCGGCGGCAGTGGGCGAGTACCGAGACCAGTTCGTACATACCCCGGATGGTTGGCGAATTAGACATCGGGTGGCCATGGCCGATTTTGTCGCTCAAACGGAGTAGCGGATCTAACCTGCAGATCACACTACCAGCTGGCGGTTTCCCGCCGAACCAGATCGACTGCTTCTTCAAGTGATGCGGTGCGCTCCTTCCAGGTGGACCCGGAAGTGCCAAGGCCAATCGTGGTAACGCCTGCGTCGCGGTACGCGCGCAGACGTTCACGGACCATCTCTTCGGTTCCAATGAAGTTGCCCATGAGCACCATTTCGTCTGGCACGCGGTTTGCCGCTTCTTCCCGTTTGCCGCTTACCCACAGGCTCTGAACCTCCTTGGCGGCATCTTCAAAACCCGCACGGCAGAATGCCATGTTGTAAAAGTTGGTTTTGGGAGATCCCATTGCACCGAGCTGAAAGGCCATTCCCGGTTTGCGGGCGCCGACCAGCTTGTCGACGTCGTCGCTGATTTCGAACGATCCGCCCGCGTGAATATCAATGTCCGACAGGCTGCGCCCGGCTTTGGCGGCACCCGCGCTCAACTGATCCAGAAACACATCGGCGTGTTCAGGGAGAAAACAGGTGCCCAGCCAGCCATCTGCCAGTTCGCCGGTAAGCTGCAACGCCTTTGGGCCAAGGGTCGCCAGATAGATCGGTATGTTCGGGCGTGGGGGCTGGCCCAGACGAATGGCCTTGCCTTCGCCGCCCGGGCGCGGCAGGACGAAGTGTTCCCCTTCAAAAGCGAGCTTTTCGCCGGCAAGCGCCATGCGGATTATCTCCAGGGTTTCGCGCATCCGCGAAAGCGGCTTGGCGAACGATGCCCCGTGCAGACCTTCTACGACTTGGGGGCCGCTGACGCCCAGGCCCAGAATGAATCGGCCTCCGGATACCGTGTCCAGGCTTTGTGCGGTCATCGCCGTCATGGAGGGCACCCGCGCGCTGATCTGCATGATGCCGGTACCGAGCTTGATGTTCTCGGTCTTGGCGGCGATGTATGACAGCGGCACGATGGTGTCCATGCCCCAGGCTTCGGCAGACCAGGTCTCATCCACCCCCATTTTATCTGCCGCGATGGTGTACTCGACCAGGTCGTTCCAGTCCTGTCCGTCGGAGTATGCCGAGCCGATCGCAATCGAGATTTTCATGATTCCCCCAGGAGAGTTGTTATGGGTGCAGTTTCGCAGTCATTCTGATTCGATTCCAGTTGCGTGGGCGAATGCTCCGTCTTCGTTCGCGGACCAGATGTTCTAGCCCGCGGGAACTTCGCTCAGGCATACTGCCTGGTCCCACGGAAAATCAGGTCGAGGCAACTATGAGCATTTCATTCTACGACGCCAGCGTCGGCTCCTATCAGCAGGTGCTGGGATCTGTGGCGGGAATATTGGACAAAGGCATGGTTTTTGCCGCCGAAAACGACACTGGCCTGGATGAGATCGTGGCGACGAGGATTCGCGACGACATGATGCCGTTTCACTTTCAGATCGTGTCGGTATGCCACCACTCGTGGGGCGCGCTGCAGGGTATGCGCGACGGGCGATTTACGCCGCCATCCTTTGAACTGGATAAGGACTATCAGCAGTTGCAGGCATTGGTGAGTGAAGCGCAGGAGGGTGTGGCATCCATTTCCGAAAGCGAGGTGGCCGATTTCGCGGACAAGTCCATGGTTTTTGCGATCGGAAAACGTGAGATGCCGTTTACCAATCAGAACTTCCTGCTGTCGTTTTCATTGCCGAACTTCTACTTTCATGCAACGACAAGCTACGACATATTGCGCATGCTGGGTGCGCCGCTGGGCAAGATGGATTTTATGGGGCAACTGAAACTGGGATAGCCGCCAAGCACGAGTTGGGTGGCTTTGACCAGCGCATCGCCGGTCGGAGTGGTGGCGGTCGCCAGGTCTCACCTGTTTGGATACTTAACACTCACGGGCAATCTGCAAACGCGTTTCATTCTGGTCACGCTCCCGTTGAGGTACTCCCAGACCAGCTGGTCTCCGTCGAGATAGCGGCTCACGACCATCGGACCCCAGCCGAATGCATGAAATTCCAAAATGCCGTTGTTCCAGATCATGCTGGCTGACGTGCGCGGACAAAAAGCCCGGCCACCAATTCTGAATATCACACCTTCGGTGTCGTTGGTGTTTTCGCCCGCGGTGCTGTTCGGTCCATAGTCGTGAACGATTCCGCTGCTGGTTAGCACCACCCGGCGGCCGCATTGCTCGATGCGTTCCACATGACTTCCATTCACCTCCTGCCAAAGGCCTCGGATGTCCTGCGAACCTTCGATCAGGGGCTCGGTACATTTAGCCAGTATCGGTAGCGGGAAATGTGTGTAGCTGCATCCTGGCGTGTTGCCCTTGGGAATATCTGCCGCGGCCATACCGCGGCCATCGAGCACGGGTAGTTCGCAGTAGTTGATGACGCTGCCATCGCCGGCCAGGGTTGCGGGGTCGGTGGTATTGGCCGGTCTAGGTGAAAAGAACAGAACCCCGAATGTCAGCAGCACGAA
>JAYGEV010000447.1:0-14747 GCA_046582225.1 Pseudomonadales bacterium | reverse complement strand
CGTGTGCTCTTCCGATCTTGAAGGCCAAGGCCCTGTTGCGGCCTCGAACAACCGGGCAGGTCAGCCAGGCGCTTGCGATCTGCAACGCGCGTCGCCAAAGCGTCATTCCGCTCGGTGGACTCACCGGCCTGGTAAAAAGCGCCGATACCACTCCGGACGATGTCGCGTTGTCTCTGGAGTGCATGAATGAGATCGAAGAGATCACCCTGGTTGATCGAACCATGGTCGTGCAGAGTGGCGTGATCCTTCAGCTGATTCAGGAAGCGGCCGATTCGCACGACCTCATGTTCCCATTGGATCTCGGCGGACGGGGCAGCTGCACGATCGGTGGTAACATATCGACCAACGCAGGTGGCAATCGGGTCATCCGGTATGGCATGACGCGTGACATGGTCCTGGGATTGGAAGCCGTGCTTGCAGACGGTACCGTCGTTACCAGCATGAACCAGATGATCAAGAATAATGCCGGCTACGATCTAAAGCAGCTCTTCATCGGGACCGAAGGTAGCCTGGGCGTGGTGACTCGTGCGGTGTTGCGGTTGCGAGAGAAGCCGACATCTCAGGCGACGATGCTCGTTGCCGTGGACGAATTTGCCAAGCTGGCAAAGTTGCTCAAACTGATGGATGTATCACTTGGCGGCACGTTGTCGGCCTTCGAAGTAATGTGGAACAACTTCTACACGCTTGTTACGACCGCGCCGGCTGAGAGTCGGCCGCCTATTTCCCAGGACTATCCTTACTATGTATTGGTCGAGGCCATGGGCGGTGACGAATCCGCATTGGAAGCGGCCATGACCGATGCATACGAAAACGGGTTGCTTGTTGATGCGGTTATCGCACAGTCGGAGGCGCAACGAATCGGGCTGTGGTCGTTGCGCGATGACGTTGAGCAGTGCGGCCGCTATGCCCCGGCCTATACGTTCGATGTGAGCTTGCGGATCTCGCAAATGGAGGATTACCTCGCCGAGGTCAATCAGCGCCTGGAGTCACGATACTCGGACGTGCACAATTTCACGTTTGGACACATGGGTGACGGCAATTTGCATCTGGTGGTTTCGGTAGGCCAGGGAGGACCTGAAACCCGGCGCAGCGTGGAGTCGTGTGTGTACGAACCATTGGTGGATATTCATGGCTCGGTTTCCGCCGAGCACGGTGTTGGGCTGGAGAAGAAACCCTACCTCCACTTCTCTAGAAGCACTCAGGAAATCGAACTTATGCGTACGATCAAAAAGGCGTTGGACCCCAACGGCATTCTTAATCCTGGAAAGATTTTTGATGTCGCTTCGTCCGGGGCGGCTGTCGCGTGAGCGGCCTGCACTATGCGTCGTTGACCGAGGTGTGTCAGCGCATGAAGAGCGGCGAGCTCTCTGCTGCGCAGGTGACAGAGAACGCACTCGAGCGAATCGAAGCGCTGGATGTGAAATTGCAGAGCTTTGTGAAGGTGTTGCCCGATCAGGCTCGTGCCAGAGCTGCACAGCTGGATCAGGACCGCATCGACGGAAAACCGCTCGGCGCTTTGCACGGTGTGCCGATCGCGATCAAAGATCTGCTGAACACCCGGGGGATCGCGACTGCCAGCGGCACTCGGGTCATGCGCGACTACGTTCCGGACCAGGACGCCAGCGTTGTGACCCGTCTGAAGGAAGCAGGCGCGGTCATCATCGGCAAGACTCAGCTTACCGAAGGAGCATTCGGCGCCCATCATCCAGACGTAGACCCGCCGAAGAATCCGTGGAATGCAGCGTACTGGCCCGGGGTGTCTTCTTCCGGCTCGGGGGTGGCGGTGGCCGCCGGCCTCGCGGCCGGCGCGATCGGTACCGACACAGGCGGCAGCATTCGGTTTCCCAGCAGCAGTTGTGGGCTGGTGGGGATTAAGCCCACATACGGCCGTGTGAGTCGCGCCGGTGTATTTCCACTGGCTGAATCTCTCGATCATATTGGTCCGATGACGCGTCACGTGGGCGATGCCGCGCGCATGCTGCAGGTGTTGGCGGGCCAGGATCCGCGTGATCCCACAACACTGCCGGATCCGGTGCCAAACTACGCGGCGGCCATTGCACAGGACGTGCGGGGACTCTCGATCGGCGTAGATTGGGAACTTGTGAGTACCGGCGTCGAGGCCGCAGTGTTGCAGACGATTCGCGATGCCCTCGATGCGTTCGTAGAACTCGGCGCAGAAGTTGTCGAGGTCACGGTGCCAGCGAGCTACCAGGTTCTGGTGCAAGGGTGGGGCATAACCTGCGCGGTCGAATGCGCCCGGGCGCATCAGGCTTATTATCCGGCACGAAAGTCGGAGTACGGCGAGGTGCTGGCTGGGCTCATTGATCTGGGCATCAATGCGAGCCAAAGCGATTACGATGCGCTTGAGGATATTCGCTGTCAGTTCCGTACTGAATTCGACGCTGTGCTAGAGCGGATCGACCTGTTCATCGTGCCGTGCATGCCTGTACCGACGCCGACGGTGGAAGAGATGGACGTGGCGGTGGCGAGCCCGGACGGCCGCGCCGACATCATCACGTTTACCGCGCCCTTCGACTATTCCGGCCATCCCACCATTACCTTGCCCGCCGGGCTTGCCGACACGGGACTACCGGCGTCGTTTCAGCTCGTGGGTCGAACTCTGGGTGAGGCTACTTTGATTCATGCCGGATCAGCTTACGAACAGGCGCGCGGCTTTCACGCTCATCCGATTGACTAGCTGGCCGTTGTCCTGGTGCGCCCGCAGCGCTTGCATCTGTGCACGGTAATCAGCCGGCCCTGTTTCACGTCGAACTGCTTGTGCTGATCGATCACCCACTCATGAAAACCTCGATCACACAAGGTCCTGCCCCTGGCTTTGTCTTTTAGCGAGGGTTTCTTGAAACGGATGACGTCGCCCATCGGATCGACCTCGGGCGTTTAGCTAGTCCGTACGGATAAGCGCAATCACTGGAATTACGCGGGTGGTCTTGGTCTGATACTCGGCGAACGCGGGCATTGCGTCTGCGATTTTTTTGTATAGCTCGGAGCGTTCCGGTTCGCTCGCCAGCTCCGCTTTTGCGCGGAAACTATCACTGTCTACCTCGACGTAGACCTCTGGATTCGCGATCAGATTGTGGTACCAGGGCGGATTGGTCGGCCCGCCAGCGTAGGAGGCGATAATGACGTGGCGATTCTTGTCAGCCAGAAAGGCCAGGGGGTTAACGCGCGACAATCCCGTTTTCGCCCCGGTGGTGGTCAGCAACAGCAGCGGTGCTCCGGCGAACTGACCACCGACTACGCCGTTGTTGGCGCGAAACTCGTCGATGATCGATTTGTTGAAATCTTGCATGTCCATTGTGGATTCCCGGGCGATGGGTTTTCAGCAGTTGATTATCAGCCTTCTCCGTCGTCGATCCCTTTGATTAGAACGACTTTTCCTTCGGCCGAAGCAAAGCGATGTTCCGCGAGGCGTTGGTATTCGTCGGAACCATACCAGGCCATTGCCGCGTCGTCGTCGGGAAACTCGATCAATACCGTACGAGTGCTCGGCCAGTTCCCTTCCAGGACTCTTGGATTGTCGTCGACGGAAACGAGCCGACCGGCATATCTGGAAAAAATCTCCATAAATCCCGATTCGTATTCCGAGTACCTTTCGCGATCTTGAATGTTGATCAACGCGATAATAAAACTGGACATGAGTGTGACTCTCCGTTCCGAAATAAATTGGCGCCGAAGATTTACGGCACCGGTTGGTTCCGCTCCGTAGTGTGCAACAACGCGCTCGCTGCGACGACCACGAGTCCGGTGACGACCACCACCACAGCCCATGCCGGTCGATCGAACCAGGCGGCGATCGACTCGAGATCCGGGTCCGGCCTCAATAGATTCTCCGCCTCGACGATCGGGACAAGGTTCGGTTCATAAGGACCCTCTGCAACTCGCACGGAGAACGCGCTCCCGGAAGGCAATGGCGAGCCGACACCGAACTCAACTACGCCTCCCCCAAAGGTCGTGCGCATTCCTGCCCGGGTGAATTCAAGCCACTCATCGTCTTCGTCGAGGTCCTGACGCAGTTCCTCGTAGTCCACGGCGGCCAGTGGGACACGCACGCGCAGCTCGCCCTGGTCGAGCGTCAACCAATCGTGGCCCGCGTATACGGCGTCGCGGATCATGTTTTCCGTGAATTCGGACGAGACCAGCGACAGCTCCGCTGGCTTGACCTCTCCATGGATCAGCAGGACGTTAGTGAACTCGTTAAGCACCGCGATGAGTGCGGAGACACTGGCGATTGTCACGAGCTGGTACGCGGACAGTTTGTTTTCGTGGTTGAAATAGAAGGTCCCGTTATCAACGCGCACGTTGTCGAGCACGAGCCTGCTCATACGTTGGCCCAACTCGGAGATCTCCGGGTTCTCGTCTTCCGCGAGGTCGTCTGCGAGCTCGATCCACTGGTCGCGGTCGTACTCAAGTAACCAGTTGCTGAAAAAGAACGTTCTTGGGCGCAACAGCACGGACAGGAGCTCCTTACGGTCGCGTTCCTCCCTGCCGGAGCCATAGATGCCTTCGTAGATCATCAGCATCCGCAATTCATCGCGCTCGGTATCGTGGCGGTAAACCATCGTTTGGCGTTCGAACTTGACACAGCCGCCGAGCAGGAGGGCGATGATCGTAAATCCAATCCATTTGCTCATGAGGTCGCTCCAGGGTTCCAATACCTAGAAGACGACATAGGACTCACAAAGCGAACGCGGGACACCAATTGGTTGATATCAGGCTTGGCTCGCACCCGAATATGCGCCACCGACCCTCGTCAGTGCCGACAGCGCAACGAAGATTGCGATGGCTGACCCGGCCGTCAACTAGCTCAGCGAATCGTAGACCGCTGCTGCGAGGCTCGATCCTCGCGGGCCGCCGATGATGAAGTTGTCCATCTGGTTCATCACGTAGGAAAAACACAGGTGCGCATCGGTGTCCACTGCGATCGTTGAGCCACCCGCGCCGCCCCACCACAGGGTATTGGCGTTCGGGCTCACCGGGATGGTGTCGCTCGGAACCGCATAGCCCATCGCAAACTTAACCGGTAAACCCAGCACGAGATCGACGCCGTCGATCTGGGCTTCTAACGCTCTTGCGCAACCCGCCGCGGACATCAGCTCCACGCCAAATGCCTTGCCGCCGTTCGCGAGCGGAGTCTGGGCGCGGACTACTGAGCGCGCGTTGCCGTGACCGTTGGCGGCCGGGATCTCGGCCTGGCGCCAACCGGCGGTGCCGGTGGTCTGCGGCGTGATGTCCAGTCCTTCAAACACCCGGCCAGGGATCGAATCGGCGGGCATGTCGAGAATCGGCGCCACTTCCGCAGCAGCAATCAGGTCCGAGATGCGGTCGAAGTCACCCGGGTCCACACCGATGTGGAAGTCGGCGCCGAGCGGATCCGCGATTTCGTCCTTGAAGAAGGTACCCAGGCTCCTGCCGGTGATTCGTCGGACGACCTCGCCAATGAGATAGCCCTGGGTGATTGCGTGGTAGCCGCTGTCAGTACCCGGCGTCCACCAACTCTTCTGGCCGGCCAGGTCGGCGCAGCACAGGTCCCAATCGTAGAATTCCTCTGGGCTGAGCGGGCGACTGAATCCCGGCAGGCCGGCCGAGTGACTGAGCAGATGCTTGACCTTGACCCCCTGCTTCCCCTGGGCGCCGAATTCGGGCCAGTAGTCGACTACCGGCGCTTCCAGGTCGAGTTGACCGCGATCGCTGAGCATCAGCGCGCACAGGAACGTCATGGTTTTGGTGGTCGAGAACACGTTGATGATCGTGTCTTCCAGCCACGGACGCGTGCGAGCCGCATCCTGATGCCCGCCCCACAGATCGATCACATATTCGCCTTCCAGCGTCAGTGCAAAGCTCGCTCCGATGTCACCGCGGTCGGTGAAGTTCTTTTCGAATTCTTCGCGGACCCGGGAAAATCGGTCATCACAATGGCCGGAGATTTCCATGTTTGCCCCTCCTTGAGGTGTCAGATCAGCTGACGACCAGGTATACCTTGCGTACGGTCTCCACCACTTCGCCCACGTCTTTCCAGCCGCGCGGAAAGACCCAGCTGTCGCCGGCCTTGATCTCGGTTACCTGTCCGGATTCCGAAGTCAGGATCCAGTGGCCTTTCAGGAGGTGGCAGAACTCGGTGAGGTCCAGATCGATCTTGAGGGAGCCAGGTTCACATTCCCAGGTACCGCCAGCCAGATTTCCGGCTTCGAAAAAACCGCTGTCGGTCCGTTTGGGCAGATCTCCGATCGGCTCGCCGAACGACTCACAATCGACCAGGTCTGTGAGCGTGGCGCACTGATTTTGAATGCCGATCTCGGGCATTTCCTTCTCCGGGTAATGTTTTCCGCCCGGTTGATTCTGAGGCCTGTGAATGCAAAACAGAAGCTCGGTGATCCGGTGCTGAACCCGCCGGGGCTCGCCCTCAAAGCCAGCGTCTCACTCGAGATTTGTATGCCAGATAGTCTTCGCCGAAAGTCTCTGCCATGAGCGCTTCTTCGGGACGAATGAACCCCAGGCGAATAATTACCGCGAAAGGGACGATGAGGTTCATGTGCGATCGTTGAGCGTGCGCAGGGTTTGGTCGCTGTTCTCACAGGTGGCCTTCGTCCAGGGTGAGCAGACCGCGCTCGAGCGATCCCGGCAATCAGGTCGGCGTCTATTGATGCCCCCGTGCCCACAGGAGACGCGCAAAAACAGTGAAAACTAGCCCGCACGGGATTGCGATGACAGCACCATACCTTGCGGCGACGCTCACCGAGTTTCCGATCTGAAGGAGCCCGCCGACTTCAGCGACAATGTAGACCGTGCTGAAAATCAAACAGTTGCGCACAGGGTTCGCGGCCAGAATCTTCCAGAGCAGCAACGCGGCTGCGACAACCACCAGCAACACCACCGGTAGAATGGTCATTGTGAAATAGTTGCCGGTTAGATCCAGGGTTCCCGGGGCATATGTCAGCCAGGCCATGACGCCGCTTTCGGTCGCAATTACACTGATCAGGCCGGCAAACAACAGCACAATGATTTTCACAATGCGCATTACAACTCCCGGTTTCAGCGGAACTCGAACGTGCCCTGGTCGATTACGGTATCGCCGTCCTGATTGGTGGTGCGGAACAACGCTTTGTTCTCGTCCACGATCCACATCGAGACGGTAAGTTCGTCGCCGGGCATTACCGGTTTGGAGAATCTGCTGTTCATACTCTTGAACCGGCTCGGGTCACCGTCACACAGCCCATGAAGCAGCCCACGCCCGGTGAAGCCCCACGTGCACAAACCGTGCAGAATGGGCTTGTCGAATCCGCCCAGAGAGGCAAACGATGGATCCGAGTGGAGCGGGTTTCGATCCCCAGACAACCGGTAGGTAAGCGCCTGGTCTTCACGGGTGGCATATGTCACCTGGTTGTCGGGGGCCCGGTCCGGAAATTCGATCTTATCGCTGGGTCCGCGATCGCCGCCCCAGCCACCCTCGCCGCGGCAGAACAGGCTCATCGTCGTCTTCAGCAAAGGCTTGCCCGTTGCCACACTGGTTGAGGTTGATTCGAACGACAGTACGGCGGCTGAGCCTTTATCGTAGATACCGACAACTTTGCCGACGCTTTCAATTTCGCCGTCTGGCGGTATTTCATCGAACAGTTCAATGCCCTGCTCGCCATGCACCATCAGCGCTGGATTGAAGGTGCCGACCTTGTCCATCGGTGCGCCGCCACCACCGATGATCACGGCAAACGTGGGGAGTACCCGCTGTTCTGTGTCCTTGGTGTTTTCCGTGGTAAACGGTAGCTCGCTGGTGCCAGCCCCCACCCCCACGGCGTAGAGCAGGGCGTCTTTGGACGTCCAGCTGCGGCGAACGGGACCGCCTTGTGCGCCAACGGCGTCTGGATTAATGGGCATGTTTGTGGTCCTCGCAGGTTCGCTGAACCACTACCATAGCGGGCACTCCCGGCTCGATCAACGTAACCTTGATCGTCGACAGTGGGGTAGATATGCCGGGTCAAATGGCCAGAATGGGCTGCTCGAATCACGTTTCCGACCGGAGCCTGTTTTTGCGTCCTTTTGCCAAGCCCGCCGCTGTGATCCTCGCGATAGCCGCTGCCTTCGGTTCGTCTTTGCCGATGGCGGCGTCGTATCAGCTGCCGCGGGACGGAGAAGACGTCATTGGTGCGGTCACGACGCTGACGCTGCGCCATGAAGACACCATGGCGGCAATTGCGGAGAAGTATGGAATTGGTTATCGCGAGCTGGTGGATGCCAATCCCGGTATCGATCCGTGGCTTCCAGGTGAGGGTACCCGCATCCAGCTCCCTACCGCTTATGTGCTGCCCTCGGCTCCGCGTGAGGGGTTGGTGATCAACGTTGCCGAGTACCGGCTCTATTACTACCCGCCTGGCGGAAAAAACGTTGTGACGTTCCCGGTTGGGATCGGGCGCGTGGATTTTCCGACACCGCTCATACAAACCGAGGTGCTGACCCGTATTGAGAATCCGAGCTGGACCCCGACCGATGCCGCGCGCCGCGAACACGCGGAGTTGGGCGATCCACTCCCTCTGGTAGTCCCTCCAGGACCACAGAATCCGCTAGGGCACCTGGCGCTGAAGCTTGGTGTTCCCGGCTATTTCATTCACGGTACCAATAAGCCGTTTGGCGTGGGGCAGATGGTCAGCCACGGTTGCGTGCGTTTGTACCCCGGCCACATCGAAACTCTGGTGGAACTGGTGCCGAATGGCACAACGGTTTATATGGTCAATGAACCTTTCAAGGTCGGCTGGCGAGAGGGGGCACTGTATGTTGAAGCGCACAAAGACCTCTACGCACCGAACCGGCACGCGGATCTTGTACGAAAAATCGACCTGGCCACCGAGGGGTCGGCGACCAGCGTTGACTGGCAGCGTGTCGACGAGCTGGAATCAAACCTGACGGGTATACCCGTCAGGTTGTGAGGCTCGCGACTACTTTCGTGCGCAGCAGGTCTCGGCCATTCTCTCCGCGCGCTCGTTAGCGGCATTGGCCGCATCCAGCGCCCGCTGCGCGGTTGTCTGCGCTGCGGCTGCTTCGCGTCGTGCACGAGCGGCGGTTTGCGCCGCTTGTCCCGCTGCATCCGACGCGCCTTCCGCCTGGCGTTCCAGCGCATTTACTCTGCTCTCCAAAACATCGATTCGATCGATGCCGGTTGACTCACAGCCGGTGAACAACAGAGTTGCCAAAAGGACAATGAACAGCTTTTTCACGTAGGGCCTCACTCAGCCAGATTTCTACGGGGGCGAACCCTACCATAGTCGCGGGCTTTTGCACCCCCAACGTCGTGACCTGGGAATTCGGTCAACGCCGATGGTGTCGAGTCGTTTGCCGAATCGGCGTAGCGCGGTGTACATTCCCGACAGTGGGAAGCGCCAGGGGATACGGAGGGAATGACCATGAGCCGCACGTTGAGGGGCAAGGTTGCCGTGGTAGGCGTCGGCGAGACCGACTACTACAAAGCGGGCCAGTCGCCGGATGGGGAATTCAAACTGACGTTGATGGCGATCATCAACGCCTGCGCAGATGCGGGTATCGCGCCGCAGGACATCGATGGGTTTTCATCCTACAGCAACGACCGTGCCGATCCGTCGCGTCTGGCGGCCGCGCTTGGCTGCAAAGAACTACGTTTCGCCAACATGCAGTGGGGTGGTGGAGGCGGCGGCGGTTCCGGCGCGGTAGCGAATGCGGCCGCTGCGCTAGCGACCGGTATGGCCGAGTGTGTTGTGGTGTTTCGCGGTCTTGCCCAGGGTCAATTCGGTCGTTTTGGTCAGGGTCCGCGACGTAACACTATCGCCGGTGATATGGCGCACACCGTGCCCTATGGGCTGATGTCCCCGGCGCAGATGTTCGCGATGAAGGTGCAGCGATTCATGCACGACCATGGTGTTGAGCAATCGGCGCTGCGTTCCATATCGCTCGCTTCCTACCATCACGCTCAGCAGAATCCGCGGGCGGTGATGCATGGCCGTCCCCTCGATGAAGCCGGTTACGACGCGTCGCGCTGGATCGTTGAACCTTTCCATCTTTACGATTGCTGTCTGGAGAATGATGGTGCGGCAGCCATGGTCCTGGTGGCCGCCGAACGGGCAGGAGATTTCGATAAACCACCGGCGTTTGTTCTGAGCGCGTTGTCGGGTTCCCACTTCCGCGCCGGGGCTTCGGTGCACAACACGCCGGACTATGCGACCAGCACCTTCAAGACGCTGGCGCCGCGTTTGTACGACATGGCCGGGCTTGGCCCGGAAGACGTGGACGTGCTCCAGAGCTATGAAAATTTCACCGGTGGGGTGTTGATGGGCATTGTGGAGCACGGTTTCTGCGCACCGGATGCGTGCAACGAGTATTTTGTGAGCGAACGGTTGCAGGCGCCTGGCGGCGATCTGCCTTTGAACACCAGCGGCGGTAATCTCGCAGAGTGCTACATGCATGGGTTGGGTCTCAACATCGAAGCGGTTCGTCAGATCCGCGGCGAGTCGACCAATCAGGTGGAGAACGCCGAGGTGTCCATGGTGATTTCCGGTCCCATGGTTACCCCGGTGAGTTCGTGCATATTTGGCTCGGAGTCAACGTTATGACCAGTTACCTGAACCCTGGGCTACCGCAACCGGCCGCGGCGCCTGATGGATTGGACGCGCCTTACTGGCAGGGGCTGCGTGACGAGCAGTTGTTGATCCAGCGTTGCGATGCCTGTCGGCGCTGGCAGTGGGGGCCTGAGTGGCTCTGTCATCGTTGTCACAACTTTGAACTGTCGTTCGAGTCTGTGTCGCCTCAAGGGGTGATCTACAGCTTCGAGCGCGTGTGGCACCCGGTGCACCCGGCATTGAAAGACCAGGGTCCGTATCTCGTGGTACTGGTCGAGCTGCCGCAGGCCGACGAGGTCCGCGTGGTTGGCAATCTGCTTGGCGATCCGGAGAAGGCTGTACGCATCGGTGCGCGAGTGGACGCAGTCTTTGAGCACCATCGTGACGTAGACGACCCCTTTACCCTGTTGCAGTGGAGCCTCAGCCGATGACCGAGATTCATGGATTCTGCCACGAACAGTTTGCGTCCGTGCAACGGGCGTTCGAGGCTAACTTCGAGAACGATGGCGACGTTGGTGCTTCGGTCGCGGTCAGCCTGGAAGGCGAAATGGTGGTTGACCTGTGGGGTGGCCATCGAGATGCGGCGGGTACCCTGCCGTGGCAGGAAGACACCATCGTCAACGTCTACTCCACGACCAAGACCATGGCGGCGCTGTGTGCGTTGGTGCTCGCTGATCGTGGGGAAATTGATTTCTATGAGCCGGTAAAAACCTACTGGCCGGAGTTTGCCCAGAACGGCAAGGACAAAATTGAGATAAGGCATTTCATGAGCCATTCGGCGGGCTTGTCCGGCACCGACGAACAGATCCTTGGCGAAGATCTCTACGACTGGGATCGCGTGGTCGGTGCCCTGGAGAAACAGGCGCCCTGGTGGGAGCCGGGCACCGCGAGCGGCTATCACGCGATTACTCAGGGTCATCTGATCGGTGAGGTCGTGCGGCGCGTGACTGGAATGTCGTGCGGGACGTTCTTTCGTACCGAGATCGCCGAACCCCTGGATGCGGATTTCCACATCGGGACCGGCCTCGAGCATCATCATCGGATCGGCGAGCTGATTCCCCCGAAGTCCGATCTTGCCGGCCAGGGCGCTGGCGACAGCATTGCCGCTCGCACCTTCGCAAGCCCGGCAATCAGGGCGCGCGCGTCAGCGACTCCTGAGTGGCGAATGGCCGAGATTCCGGCCGCCAACGGTCATGGCAACGCGAGGTCCGTGGCGCGAATTCAAACAGTGATCGCCAACGGCGGCCACGCGTTCGGCAAGCAGATCATGTCCGAAGCAGGGTGCCGCACGGTTTTCGACGAGCAGATCGACGGCACCGACCTTGTTCTGCAGGCGCCCATGCGTTTCGGCATGGGTTATGGACTCACACCCAGGAAATCGCCGCGAGAACTGTGTTTCTGGGGCGGCTGGGGTGGCTCATCGGTGGTGATCGATCCGGGTTCACGCCTGTGCGTCGCCTATGTGATGAACCGCATGGAAGGGAGCCTGCTCGGAGACGATCGTTCATTGTCGATAAACCGGGCGGCCTTGCGTCCCGAGCGCATCTGACCAGCCCTTCGCGTTCCAGCTCCGAGGTTCGCGTCGCCTGCCTTGTCAGGTGCGCGCGCCTGTCAGGTGCGCGCGTACCGCGTCACGCCACGCGTCGGCATTCTCGTATTGCGGGCAGTGCCCGGCCAGAGGGATGCTCACCAGCCTGGCGTCGGGGATTTCGGTTGCGAGGCTCTTCGAACTTGCAATGAAAGGAACGTCCCTCTGACCGACAATCACCGTGGTGGGGCAGGCTATGTCGGCCAGCTGATCCGTTAGTGCCGCGTAGCTGCGAAGTTCAGCGCTTAACTCGACAAAGGCTTGACGATCCATTTGGCTGAGTTTCACTCGAATGCGCCGCCAATGTTCGGCTTCGCCGAGATGATCGATGCCGCGTCGTACCGCCGGGCTCGCAGGCTGAGCGCGCATCATTTTCAGCAAGGCATCACAACCTTGCTCCAGTACAACTGAGTTAATCAGCTCACGCGAGTTCTCTGCGGTATCTTCGAGGGGTTCCGCCGCGGTATCCATGAGAATCAGTGAGCGGAATCGGTGGGGGTGCTGGAGGACGGCTCTTATCGCCACCATACCCCCCAGGGAGTGGCCCAGAAGATCGCATTGTTGCACGTCGATCTGATCCAGGAATCCGATCAGATCCGTGACCAGTGTCGAAAAGATGTACGGGCCCAGGTTGGAACTTTCGCCGTGGCCTCGCAGATCGTAGGCGATTACCCGCCCCAGGTCTTCCAGCCGATCCAGCTCGTCGTGAAAATCCAGTTTGGAACCGGTAAATCCGTGTATCAGAACGCAAGGCCGGCCTTGGCCGGCCTCGTGGTATGCGGTCTGAATCCCGGCGTTCGAGATGAAGCGGGTGCCGTGCAAATCAGTCGCCTTCTCCGGATTTTTCCTGTGACTCACGAGCCGCGTATCCGAATATGCCTTTCGCCATCAGCGAGGTTTCCTGTTCGCGACGGCGTTGGTAGATTTCGCTGCGTGCTCCGTGGGCGTTCTTGTTTTCCGGTTCGGCCTGAACGGCGAGTTCCACCAGATGGCAGGCAAGGCGCATGTCGTCATCAGCAACTGTGAGGGCGCGTTTGGCCAGCGCGCCCGCCCCCCCGGCCATGGCGGCGATCTCACTGGCCACCGCGGCGTCTTTTGCCGGCTTCAGGTTGGCTGGATTGCCATCATACCAGCCGCCGTACATTCGCCAGATATTTCGCACCACGAATTCGGGTTCGTCGTACATCGGTCGCAGGTAAGGTTTGTCGAGAACCGATTGGGGAATGTGCACGCTGTGCACGATGTCATTCAACGCGGCGCCATCGTTCATGAGACTGATGGTCTCTTCGACCAGAAACTCCAACGCTTCGGCAACGTCGGTAAGTACCACGCGAATTCGCGTCGCTCCCTCAATGGGCAGCCCGTGAGCGGGGAGAAACAGTTCCGCACCCTGGCCCGCCATATCGCGCATGGCAGCGGCCCATTCCACCGGGTAGCGCTGAACTTTTTGTGGATTCCCGGCGTTTGGAAAATTCCAGATGAAGAAATCTCCGGCGCAGATTGCTTTGTGCGCTGGCAGCCAGGCCCAGGTGTGGTCGTCGGTCTCGCCGTTGGCGTGATGCATCTCGATCTCAAGGCCACCAACCGAGATATTCAGGTGGTCGCGATAGGTGAGATCGGGAGCGGGAGTGGTCTGCGGCAGGAATGATCCGGATCCGCCAATATCGTAGCCGCGCCTGATGAAGCTGCGAAACTGACGTTCGTTGATTACCTTGTTATAACCGTCGGTAAAGTTGTAGCGATCAAAACGGCGCGCAACGTTCTCATGACCGGCTATTGTCGGTCGACCATGATTGTTCGCTTCGGCGTTGGCCAGGAATGCCCCGCAACCGCCAACGTGATCGATGTGACCGTGGGTGTAGACCAGGGTGTTGAAACGATCCCCACTCCAGCCACGGATTGCATCGACCACCCGGCTGCCGCCTCGATCCCCGCTGGTATCGAACACCACCAGCCCGTCGTCGGTCTTGAAAACGATACTGTGCGAGAACGCTTCGACCATGGCGATATTGCCCGTGAGTTCGGAGAGTTCATGATTGATACGATTGACCGGGCCCGGTATGAAATCGGGATCTACATTGGTCTGTTCAATGATATCGGTCGATAGCTTCAACAGGTCTGCCATGGATCACCTATTGTCGTCACAGGGATGGTTTCTAAAACTCCAGGATTGCGCGGCCACTGATCTCGCCTGCCTGAAGCGCCGTGGTTGCTTCGTTGATCTGGTCTATTCGGTAGCGCGAGGTGACCATTGCGTCGAGGTCGAGGTCGCCGTTTTCATGCCACTCGAGAAAACGCGGGAAGTCCCGGTCTGGCGCGCATGAGCCGCCGATGCTGCCGATGAAATGCTTTTCGTTGAGCAGCACGTCCATGCTGTTCAACTCAACATTGGTCGAAGGCACGCCCACCAGCACGCCGGTTCCGCCGTCGAGCACGCCGAATTGACCGGAACGGCAAGCGGGCAAAATTTGATGCATGGTTTTCTCGATGCCAATGCAGTCGAACGCAAAATCCGCGCCGGATACGGGAGTATGCAGGTAGGTAAATTTATCGGCCTTGGTGGT
>JAYGEV010000372.1:0-2409 GCA_046582225.1 Pseudomonadales bacterium | reverse complement strand
GGCGCGAAAGGGCTCGAGTGGGATCTGGTGATTCTGCCCGGATTGAACAGGTCGCCCAGCGGTGCAGAGGGTGCGTTACTGCATTGGCTGCCGTTCACCGCCGATAACGGCGACGAGCAGGTGCTGATGGCGCCGCTGCGCGCGTCGGTGCAGGCAAGCAACCCGCCCCTGGTCGAGCTGATTCGCAGTGAGCGAAAGGCCCGTGCTGCTTTCGAAAACCAACGCCTGCTTTATGTGGCCACCACCCGCGCCCGGGAACATCTTGTTTTGAGTGCCTGCCTGGACCCCGACAAAGCCGACATCAAGCCCATTGCCGGTACCCTGCTCGCGGCCCTTTGGCCTACTACGCGTGAGGAGTTTCTGGCCGCGTTGGAGATATCTGTCGCAGCAGGCGATGGCGATGGCGATTCCGATACAGATACTCCATTCGATCAGGCACTGCGAAGGGTGGACGCAGATTGGCAACCTCCGCTGGCAGCGCGGTTGAAGTGGACGCCCGGGTTACCGCTCAGGGAGCGCGAGGTCGACATCGAGTACAACTGGGCCGGGATGCAGGCACGCCGTACCGGGACTGTTCTACATCGCTTACTGGAAGTTGTTGGTCGGGTGGGTATTGAAGCGTTCAGCGGTGCGCAGCGGCAACGCTTGATCAGAAAGATTCCGCAACTGCTCAAAGCGATGGGATCGCGAAATGACGGGCTGGCGCAAACCGTGGAGATTATCCGCGATGCCTTCGAGCGGACACTCGACCACGAAACCGGTCAGTGGCTGCTGAGTAGTCGACACACCGACGCCGCGTGCGAACTTGCCCTCGCAGGAGTCATCGACGGCCAGCTGGTCAATGTGGTGGTGGATCGCACGTTTATCGACGCAGATGGGGTTCGCTGGATCATCGATTACAAATCCGGTTACCACGCCGGCGCCGAGCTGGATGAATTCTTTGCCCAGGAGAGCGAGCGATACCAGGCGCAACTCGGACGGTATCGAGCGCTGTTCGAACAGCTGGAAAAGCGGCCGGTCACCGCCGCGTTGTATCTGCCTCGCCACAGCAGGTTGCAGATCATCTAGCCACGCCTGCCGCGTTCTGGCGCGGGCGGCTGCTGAACGATACTCTAGCCAGGCAGGCGTTGAATCAGTCAACGCGCCGAAAGAGAGAGTGATGTGACCCAGATAACATGGTCCGAAGGAAAACACCGCGCAAAAGACTTTCAGATTGAGCGCGACGGCCATCGGCTTGTTACCGGAGCACTGTGGGTGCCCGCCGGTGCCGCCCCTGACACCCCAATGGTCTTATGCGGGCATGGCGCCTCAGGCGACCGCTATCAGGGGCCAATCCCCCACCTGGCGCGCCGCTTTGGCGAGGAAAGCGGATACCCGGTGCTTTCCATCGATGGGCCCGTACATGGATTGAGACAGATCGGACCCGGCGGCAGGGCGGCATTTGCGGAGGACATGAAGCGGCCTTCGTTCCTGGATGACATGGTCGGAGACTGGCAACTGGCATTCGAAACGATCACCCACGATTCTGATCTGGGAAAAGGCCCACTGGGATACTACGGGCTCTCCATGGGCACCATTTTCGGCCTGCCGCTGCTGGCGTCGACAATCGATTTCACTGCGGCGGCCATCGGTCTGTGCGGATCGTCTGGCGCGGCATCACTGATTGGCGAACGTCTCCTTGATGACGCGGCGATAGTGGAGCACCCGGTGTTGTTCATCATGCAGCTGGAAGACGAACTCTTTGATCGCGACGGCTACCTTGCGCTGTTTGACGCACTGGCAAGTTCGGATAAACGTTTACACGCGAACCCCGGGCTGCACCCGGAAGTTCCAGCGGAAGAGATTGACTTTGTTGTCCGGTTTCTTACAAATCACCTGAGCGGCCAGGCCGAAAAGCGCGTTGTCAAACCGCTCGCCGAGTAATGGCCCCAGTAAGGATCTTTCCAATGTCAGACCCCCGCTACGTTGTTCAGGATTCCACCCAGAGTCTTCGCGACGCCATCCAGGAATATTACGATTGCAATCCGGGGCTCCTGGAACCGGACGACATGCCCGATGGTGCGGCTGCGCTGTTTCGACAACATGACGCGGGCCATGTGGTGTTCGGCTGCGACACCTCGTTGCGGGGCGAGACCCTGATCGATACCTGGACGATATTCGCTTCGACCGCGGGTCTTCGTGGCTACCTCGAGTACTTTAAATACCCGCAGGTTAATCAGATCTTCGCCGAGGTCGGTTTTGTTCGCATCACCGTGGAATTCATACGCTGTCTGCCAGACGTGGTGCGGGTCATCTGGCGCAGCTACCGGCTCGAGTCCAAGTGGCCCTGGCCGACCTTCGATGATTACATGGACACCGCGCTGTGCGAGATTCGGCGCGAGTTCAATATCGCGGTGGTCTAGGCAGTTG
>JAYGEV010000310.1:0-4663 GCA_046582225.1 Pseudomonadales bacterium | reverse complement strand
ATGTTGTGCACCGGGGCAATAAGGGTTATCGCCAGAACGGCGTTGCGTGGGCACATATCGGTCGTGACATTGGGTACCGCATGGCCGGCAAGTCTGGTACATCGCAGGTCGTGGAGATCAAGCAGGGGGAAGAATACGACGACGCGGAGCTGGACGAATACAACCGAAAGCATGCCTGGTTTATCGCCTTCGCGCCCGCGGACGACCCCGTGATCGCGGTAGCCGTACTGGTCGAGAATGGCGGCGGCGGCAGTTCCGTGGCGGGGCCGGTGGTGCGAGAGATTCTCGATGCGTATCTGCTCCCGCAGCTGGCAGTCCGATGACAGAACAGGATTTTGTCAGACGGCTTCCGGGTGGCGTGGGCTCGGGCGCGAGCGGTCGTCTGGTCAAGATTCACCTTGATCCGCTGCTGCTGCCACTGCTTGGCATCATCGGCTTTGGCCTGGTGGTGCTCGACAGCGCCCTGAACGACAACCAGGCCATGCTGACCAACCAGATCGTGCGCATGGGCCTGGCATTGCTGGCAATGGTGGTTGCCGCCCAGTTGCAACCCCAGTTTTATCTGCGCTGGGCCCCGGTTGTTTACGTTGCCGGGGTCGCGCTGCTCGTTCTGGTGCTATTCGTTGGAGCCACCGTCAAAGGCTCCCAGAGGTGGCTCGATCTGCCGGGCCTTCCGCGCTTTCAGCCGTCAGAGCTGATGAAGATTGCGGTGCCTATGATGGTTGCCTGGTACCTGCACGAGTGCTCACTGCCACCGAGACTGAAAGATCTCGGCGTTGCATTGCTGATCATCGCAATTCCGGCCGGTTGCATCATTTTGCAACCCGATTTGGGTACCGGCATCCTGGTGGCGTGTGCGGGCCTTGCGGTTGTGGTGCTTGCGGGAGTGTACTGGCGCTGGATCGCCTACGCAGGCCTGGCGGTAGCCGCCGCAGCCCCGGGGCTGTGGTTTGCGCTTCAGGACTACCAGCGCCAGCGCATCATCACGTTGTTTGATCCTGAAAGCGACCCGCTGGGCGCGGGCTGGAATATTATCCAGTCCACCACCGCGATCGGTTCGGGCGGCCTGTTCGGCAAAGGCCTTTATCAGGGTACCCAGAGCCACCTTGAGTTTTTGCCGGAAAGCCAGACCGATTTCATCATCGCCGTTATTGGCGAAGAACTCGGATTTGTTGGGGTGGTCACGCTGCTGGCGCTGTACATGATCGTCATCGGCAGGGGTCTGTATATTGCCACCCAGGCACCCAACACGTTTCAGCGATTGATTGCCGGAGCGCTGACCCTGACGTTTTTCGTGTATGTTTTCGTAAACATCGCTATGGTCAGCGGTCTGCTGCCGGTGGTGGGGGTGCCGTTGCCATTGGTCAGCTACGGTGGGACTTCCGCGATTACTCTGCTGGCAAGCTTCGGAATAATCATGGCGGTTCGCACACAGAGAGCGTGGTGATGGGAAAGCGCTCTCAACATTCAGGTGATAACGATCGACGAGGAGTACAGACGTTCATGCGGTTGACGCTGCTGTTGGGGATGACCACCGGGTTGTTGTTCGGCTCTGTTCATGCCGATTACACCGGACGTGAGGATGTTAAGGAGTACGTCGCTGAGCTGGTAGCCGAGCACGGATTTTCCGATGCCGCGCTTACCGAACTGTTTGCCGGGGCGCAACGCAAAGACAGCATTCTCGAGGCGATCGCGCGCCCGGCCGAACGAACGCTGAAGTGGCATGAGTATCGGCAGATCTTCATACAGGAAACACGCATCGTCCAGGGTCTTCAGTTCTGGGCCGAGAATGAATCGGCTCTGCAACGTGCCCAGGCTGAATATGGCGTCCCGGCCGAATACGTGGTTGCCATCATCGGCGTGGAAACCCGCTACGGGCGCGTCGCCGGAAGTTATCGGGTGGTGGATGCGTTGGCGACGCTGGCCTTCGACTATCCGCCGCGCGCCAAGTTTTTCCGCGGCGAGCTGACCGAGTTTCTTCTACTTGCGCGGGAGGAAGATCGCAATCCGACAGACCTCAAAGGTTCCTACGCCGGCGCGATGGGGTACGGGCAGTTCATTCCATCCAGTTACCGCGGTTACGCGGTGGACTTCGACGGCGATGGTCAACGTGACATCTGGACCAACACCACTGATGCGATCGGGAGCGTTGCAAACTACGTCAGCCAGCACGGCTGGCAGAATGGGGCGCTGGTGGTGCTGCAGGTCAGCGTTGCAGGCGACGGTGTTGATGGTCTGGCCAATCAAACCTTGAACCTCACCCGGACGGTCGGCGAGTTGCAGGCGCTGGGTGTTCGGGTAGGGCCCCAGGCCAATGGTCTGAGGGCAGATACCCGCGCGGCGATATTTCGCATGCAGCTCGAAGAAGGCTCCGAATACTGGCTGGGGCTGAAAAACTTCTACGTCATTACCCGATACAACCACAGCCGATTGTATGCGCTGGCCGTACACCAGCTTGGGCAGGCCATTCGCTCCCGGCGGGACGACCTGCGGGCCGTTTTGTAGCCTGGGATTCACAGTATGGTAGTCGCGCGTTTGCTAATGGCTCTTGCCCTGCTGGTTCTTGTGGGGTGTACCACGCCGTCATTGCGCGGGCCTGAACCGCGTGATGGCCCGCCGGCACACGCGCCAGCAGATCTGGCGCGGTTACCCGATCCCGTGGTTCGTGACGAACCAAAAAGCGCCCGTGGCAACCCGCGCAGTTATACGGTGCGCGGCAAGACCTATCGGGTGATGGATACAGCAACGGGGTATCGTGCCAGCGGGTTGGCGAGTTGGTATGGCAGCAAATTTCATGGGCGCCAAACCTCCAGCGGTGAACCGTTCGATATGTTCGCGCTCACCGCGGCACATCGCTCGCTGCCACTGCCAACCTTCGTGAGGGTCACAAATCTGCAGAACGGGCGCACCACCATCGTGCGGGTAAACGATCGCGGGCCGTTTCATGCTGATCGCCTGATCGATTTGTCCTACGCGGGCGCGGTGAAGCTCGGTTTCACGAAAAATGGCACTGCGCGCGTACGCCTCGAAGTGGTCGAGGAAGCGATCGAAGTAGTCGTAGAGGAGGAGGTGCTCGAGTTCTTTCTCCAGGCGGGTGCGTTTCGGGACCTCACCGCCGCGGATAGCCTCAAGGCGGCGTTGAGTACACTCACGGGAGCTCCGGCGTACGTAGTGAGAGTCTCGGAGGATGCTTTGTTCCGGGTACGCCTCGGGCCGGTGGCGAGCAGACCGGAAGCCCTGCGATTGCAGGCGCTCATTACTGCCGCCGATTACGGGCGTCCGCTGATCCTCGAGTACTGATCCCCACATTTGTTGTGAATCGGGGCTAGAATTCGCGCCTGCACGGATCACCGTCATCTGGAATTGTTAATCTTGAACAGCTTTAAGCTCTGCGCCGCGTGCGTTGCGCTGCTAATACTCTGCGATGCCGCAGGCGGCGCCATTGGCGCTGCTGGATCGCCCGGTCCGGGCAACGCCGCGCACGCGACGATCATTCCGCCAGCGCCTCGTATCGAAGGTACGTCGTTTCTGCTCATTGACGCCGACACGCACAGGCTTCTGGTAGAGAACGACATTCATTTACCGGTAAGCCCCGCCAGCCTCACCAAAATCATGACCAGCTACGTCGCCGCTGTCGAGTTGCAGGAGGGGCGCATCAACCTGGAGGATCAGGTACCGATCAGCGTCAAAGCCTGGCGCACCCCGGGCTCGCGAATGTTTGTGCGCGAAGGCACGAAGGTCGCGCTCCAGGACCTGCTGCGTGGGATAGTCATTCAGTCTGGAAACGATGCGAGTGTAGCGGTGGCCGAGCACATTGCGGGCAGCGAAGACGCTTTTGCGGACATGATGAATCAGCAGGCGGTTCAGCTTGGCATGGGCATGACCCAGTACCATAACGCGACGGGTTTGCCGAGTGAGGGCCACCAGACCTCGGCCTGGGACCTGGCGCTGCTTACGCTGTCGCTCATCGAGCGCTTCCCCGCCACGTACGCCACCTACGCCGAGCGATCGTTTACCTACAACGACATCGAGCAGCCGAATCGAAACAGGTTATTGTGGCGTGATCGAACCGTGGATGGGGTCAAGACCGGGCATACTCGAGCCGCCGGGTACTGTCTGGTGGCGTCGGCAAAGCGCGGCAATATGCGGCTGATATCTGTGGTTATGGGTACCAGCAGCGAAGAGGCGCGAATGCGCGAGAGTCAGAAGTTACTCACTTACGGCTTCCGAAATTTCGAAACTCAGAAACTGTACGATGCGGGTGTGCCGTTGAAGACATCCGAACTGTGGTATGGCGAGGCTGAAGACATCGAACTGGGCGTTAGTGAAAAGGTGTTCGTGACCATTCCTCGTGGTCGCTACGGTGATCTGAAAGCGGAACTGAAGATCGCCAGGGTCATCGAAGCTCCGGTTGCCCTGGGCCAGGAATTCGGCGAGTTGAGGCTGCTGCTAAACGACAAGTTGGTCTACAGTGCGCCGCTCGTTGCACTTGCCGCGGTTGATGAGGCGGGATTCTTTTCACGGTTTGGAGATGGCGTTTACCTGCTTTTCCGCAACATGTTTTCCAGTGACTGACGCCCCGAAAATCGTTTTCCCGTGTGATTACCCGATTAAGGTCATCGGCGTCAACCACCATACTCTGCGCACGATCGTGGTGGACATC
>JAYGEV010000183.1:0-7826 GCA_046582225.1 Pseudomonadales bacterium | reverse complement strand
GGCTGCCGGCGTGCGGTTCATCGAGTACTCCGAGCCCGCCGAAGTGATGCCCGGCGTCTGGATCACCGGACCGGTGGCAAGGCGGCATCCGGAAACCAACTATCCGAAAACCATACGGGTGAACATCAATGATCAGTGGATCGAAGACTACGTCCCCGAGAGTCAAGGATTGACGATCGTAACCGCCAGCGGACCCATCGTGCTTCTCGGGTGCGGGCACTCCGGCACAGTCAACCTCTTAGAACAGGTGCAATCGACCATTCAAGCCAGGCCGATTCACGCCCTGATGGGTGGCATGCACCTTTTTTCAGCAGACGATCAAACCCTCGGCTGGACCGCGGACAGGCTCCGGGACATCGGCGTGGAACACCTGATGGCAGGGCATTGCACCGGCATCGAACCTCTGTTTCGGTTGCGCACCACGCTGAATCTCACGCGACGCACTGCCGTGGTCGGAGCGGTAGGTTCGCGCTTCGTGTACGGCGAGGGAATCCACCCCACCGCAATCGCCCAGTAGTGCAACTCCCTGCTCAGTAGAAACTTTCCAGATCCTCGAAAACGGGGTCGCCGTCGAGGCAGGCTACCGCGCTGGGCGACATGTTCATGTGATATTCCGCGGACGAGTAGCGGTCAAAGGCATCCTGATTTTCGAACGACAGGAAATAGAAATAGGTGAGCGGCTGATCCTTGACCCTGCGCACTTCGAAGGTCTGGACGTCGGGCTCATGCGCGTGCACGTCTTCCACCAGCTGCGCCACCATGGCTTCGAACTCTGCAACTTTGTCGGCGCTGATCTTCAGTCGAATGATGCTTGATATCATCTCGATACTCATATGGAATTACTCGCAGCATAACGCAGACGAACGACCCGAGTCGTCAGTGGAACCCGGAGAGACGGCCTCATGAGTCACCCAATTACAGTATATGGCCACCCGGCCAGCCAGCCATCGCGCACGGTGTTCTGGGCGTGCCTGCTGAACGATCTGCCGTTCGCGCTCGGCGACATAAGCGGACGCCTGGCAGGTTCCGGCAACCACAACCGGCGCGGTCAGGTTCCATCGATCCTGGACGACGGCTTCACGCTGGCCGAAGTCTCGGCCATCGTGTGCTATCTGGCAGACAAGCACGGCTGGGAGGACCTCTATCCCGAGGAGCTGCAGATCCGCGCGCGCATCCAGCAGTTTCTGCACATGCACCACAGCCTGGTTCGGCTTGCGACCCTCAAACTGATGGCGCCGCATGTCGTTAAACCTTTGGGGACGGCTCTGGGCGGCGGCGGGCCAAATCCCCTGAGCATTTTTCAAAACGAGATATTGAGCGCCGCATTTGCCACGGACGATCCGCTGGGCGAAGGCGGTGAGGCGGTTCATACGATCGTGGGTTTTCTCGAGCAGTCCTACTTCCAGGAGGACTCTGTATTCGTTTGCAACACGGATGCGGCCAGCGTCGCCGACCTGGTCTGCTACTCGGAACTGGGGCAGTTTCGGTTCGCCAACCTGTTCGATTTCGAAGCCTATCCCAAAACGCAACGCTGGCTGGACGCAATGTCGACGCTCCCGCACCACGACACGATCCACGCATACAACATCCAACTCGGCGATATCGCCACCACCCCGAACACCATCGAACGTTTCACCGCCGCTGCGGAAGCGGGATTCGCGGCATTGCGAAAAACGGGTCTGGTAACCTGATCGGGTGGAACGTGCGTTAACAACCCGAGCGCCGACTCTTTAGGAACGCAACGACGCGCCAGATGTCTGCGTCGCCTTGCGGCAGTTTGCCACCAAAGCCGATCATGCGCGTGGTCGGTACGCCGTTCGCAATGGTGTCGAACACTTCCTGATCGCTGCCACCATGAATCCACGTGCAATCGAACAGATATGGCGCATCGCGTGCACCAGCGCTGAAACCGTGACAATACGCTCCACACGTGCCAACAAAGACCGACTTGCCTCGTTTTAATGCAGCTGGATCCCGAAGATATTCGTCGACTGGAGACCCACCGCAACAGGCGGCGAGTTCAGTCACCAGCAAACCCGCCACCAGCGCTCGCACAAAAACATTCATTGACGTCGGAGCATCTCCGAGGAGTGCACCGTCGCAAACGGTCGCCGTGCAGGAACGCCGTGTCGGAACATTGAGTTGAGTATCTCATCGCGAACGACTGCCCGGACCAGCACCGCGTTGATGGCGTCGCGCAGCGCGGTATCAGCCGCGCGGGTCGCCACATGATGATTCCAACGTAAGACGGCAGGTGGTTCATATTCAAGATTTCGCGACATCTCTACCGCGGCAAGATCGGGTCCCCACACCAGGCCAGCCTCAGCCTCACCGCTGGCGACCGCCGCGACGATATCGACGCTGTCGTCGCGCATCGTCCAGTCAAAACCAAATCGGTCGATGACCACGTGGGCCACCGTGTTGCCACGCACCGCAATTCGGTGATCGCCCGGCGCGTCGAATTCGATATTCGCCGCGGCGGGTACCAGTTCGAAACCGGCACCGTAGTACGGTTGAGTGAGCACGAGTCGCGGCGCAAAGGCGCCCAGAGCGTCCACACCGGGTATCGACATCTGCACATCGCACCTCCCGGTCAGCAACGGGCCGTAGTCAACGTCCGTGGATTCGATCTCGGTCGGATTGGGCGTTGCGAGCCACACCGGTTGCAATTCACGGTTCAAGCCATCCGCCAGAAATCGCGCCACATCGACATCGAGCCCTTCAAATGGCGACTCCTGGGCCCGAGGCGGATCGCTCTGGCCGAGACAGACCCGCAGAACGCCCTGGGTAGGCTCCTCCGCCGAGCAACCGGTCAGCACAAGGACCAGCGCAATGCCCAAGACGATTTTCAACCCCGGGGCAACTCGAAGACGAACAGATGTCCACCCTCTGGAATGTTGTCAGGTCCACCGCTGAATGCAGCCAGCGTGTTCCAGTTGCCAGAACCGATTGCGACAAACGTTCGGCCATCAATCTGATATGCCACCGGTTGGCTGCGCACGCCGCCGCCCATCTTGAATTTCCAGAGTACTTCGCCGGACGCTCCATCGAGCGCCAGGGCGTAACCGCGCTGGTTGCCCGTGAACACGACCCCGCCGGCGGTGGACAACGCACCACCCATCATCGAATGGACATCCATATAGCGCCACCGCACCTCGCCGGTGTTGACATCCACCGCCGAAAGATGTCCGTGCGATCGGCCCTCATCAACGTCCAGGATCAAAGGCGTTCCACCCATGAACGGCTGGCCTTTGACAAACGCGACGATGCCTTTCTGAAACAGCTGACAAGCTTCCACCACTGGGATGTAGGCAAGGCCAAGATCCGGATTGAACGCGCCCGTCCAGGCGCCGTTCATACCGCCCATATTGCCCGGACAAACCCGGAATGTCGGCTCCTCTACCGGATTCGCATCCGGGTTGACCACCGGTCGGCCGTTTTCATCGATGGTCGCCCAGTTAACTTCTTCAACATAAGGCGACGCCGCGATGAACTCTCCGGTCGTCCGATTGATGGTGTAGAAGTAGCCGTTGCGGTTCGGCTGCACGATCGCTTTTATCGTTTCGCCGTCACGGGTTACGTCGACCAGAAATATCTGGGTATTGCCGTCGTAATCCCACACGTCGTGCGGCGTGAATTGAAAGTGCCATTTGCGCTCGCCCGTGCTGGGATCAATTGCCAACAGCGTGTTTGAAAACAGGTTGTCGCCGGCGCGCAAATCGCCGTTCCAATCCGGCGACGGATTACCCGTAGTCCAGAACAATGTGTCGGTCTCAGGATCATATGCACCGCTGGTCCATGCCGGCGCACCGCCGGATTTGTAGCTGTCACCCGCCCACGTATCAACGCCGAATTCACCTGCCGCGGGAACCGTGTAGTGACGCCACAGCCGTTCACCGGTGCCAACATCGTACGCATCAAAATAGCCGCGCACGCCAAACTCGCCACCGGCGATTCCGATGATCGCCATGTCCTTTACGATCAACGGTGCCGAGGTTGCGCTGAACCCGTCGACATAGGGTGCAAGCTCCACGTTCCAGACCAGCTCGCCGGTCTTACGGTTGAACGCAAGCAGACGCGCATCCAGCGTGGCCATCAGCACCAGATCGCCTGTGATACCCACCCCGCGGTTCACCGGACCGCAGCAGATCTTGAGATCGTCCGGCTGCTGATGGTCATAGCGCCAGAACAGTTCGCCGCTGGTGGGATCCAGGGCAAACAGACGATTGTGGCTGGCGGTTACGTACATGATCCCATCGTAGATAACCGGGGAGACTTCGAACTGACCATCGGTCCCGGTCGCGAACGCCCACGCGACCCGCATGTCGCGCACCGCCTCGGGATTGAGCTCCTTGATTGGAGAGTGCCGGGTATTGGCGTAATCACCACCGTAAAGCAACCACTGGCTGGCGTCCGCGGTGCCCGCCACCAGATCGGCCGAAGTCACCGGCCCTTGACCGTTACCGATATCGCCAGCGTGGATCCAATGCGTGGGCAATGGAGGTAGCTCGCCTCCTTCAAGGCCCGTAAGCGATTGCTGGATTTCCGCCGCTGGTTCCGGCGGCTCCGTGGTTGTGCTATCCGGCGTCGACTGACCGCAAGCGGCAATGAGCGGCAACACCGCCAACATCAGTTTGATGCGAAATCCCATCCCCCGTTCTCCCATATCCCTGTAATGCAGGCCATTATGGTGCATCGAACGGGATGCTGGTAGACACGACAACGTTCTGTTTCCCCGGCAGCGTCCTACGCTATGATTGAGCGCACCCCCTCGAAGAGCAGCGCGATCACGCCAGCGAACTCATACACAACGCCCTGGACCGCGAGAGCATACGATGCGCTGCCCGGTACCCACTTCCGTATCGGCATCTGTTTTACCGCAGCCGTTCTCGGCGTATATATCGTTGGCCGGATCATGGTCGACGGATCTGAGAATTCCACGCCTAAGGACCTTCGGCTTGCCATCATCCACATCCTGTTGGCGGGTTACAGCGCCTCGATGTATGCCTATCTGCTGACGACCGCGAAGAAGTCAGCCCACGCACTGGCGTCGACGATCGGGCCAGCACTTACCAGGCACATGATCGTTGATCGAGCCGGCAAGCATCACTGGTGGGCGTTGCTGTGCGTTGCCATTGCGGTCAACCTGATTGCCGCAGCCATCACAATCCAATCGACAACAGGACTGCTCCATCCCTGGGATTGGCAAGCCCTAGAGTACGACGTTCGATGGCATCGCGTGGTCGGCCTTTTTTTCAGCTGGTGGATCGGTTGTTCGTTATACGTTGTGGTTGTTGAGTCTGCTCGGCTGTCGCGCCTCAGCGACGACATCCAGAGTCTTGATCTGCTGGAGTTGCGTCGCTTTGAACCGCTGGTTCGCCAGGGCTTGACCAACGCTCTGCTGGTGGTCGGCATGGCGTCGGTAATGTCACTGTTCGTGCTTGATCTCGGATTCATACTGGTGCTGGTAGGAGCCTGGATTGCGATGGTGATAATTGCGTGGGTCGGATTGACGCTACCCCTTCGCGGCATTCGCGCAAAAATCAGGAACACCACGAATCAGGAGCTGCAGTGGTGCCAGCACGCGCTGAAGACCGCCACAGAGGCACTCAAAACCGGGGCTGTCCGAACCCAGTCAATCGCAGATATCATCGCCTACAAGACCACCATTGTGGAGGCCAGGACCTGGCCCTTCGACAATCCCACGCTGGTGCGTTTCGCGTTGTATCTGTTGATCCCACTCGGCTCCTGGGTGGGATCCGCGTTCGTCGAGCGCGGCCTCGATCTGTTCCTGTCCTTCTAAGGTGCGATGTAGATGACTTGTGCTGAAAGTCAGATCACCTGATCGCGAGGCCACCCATGAACGATGAGGCATAACAAGGCGACGTGCCGATCTGACCATGTTGTGGGCCGTAGATAAGAAAATCGTACGCTACGTGCTGGAACGCGACGGACAGCTGGTCGAAATTCCGATCCGGGTGACCTTTGAGTATGCGATCCAGGACGGTACGCTGGTGAAAGATACCCTTACGCTGAAGTCGCTATTCAACGAAGCGGCGGTCCTGAAACGATTCCCGAGTCTGGACAAACAGGAGCTGGACGAGATGATCAGCGTGAGCGTGCGACAGGAAATTTATGAACACCTGGCATTGGCCGGGTACACCTCCCCGAGTTGAATACGCCCGCCACTATCAGAATATCGCTTATCAGAATATCGCCAAGGGATTGAGCGGAGATCCCGTGCCACCCGGCACACGCAGCGGCGCACCGACAAACAGGAACTCCCACCGGCCTCGACTCGCGGATGCGCGCGCAAGTGCGTCAAGATCCAGGTTGTCCAGGATTGGCATTCCCAACCCCACGATCACAAGCTCGTGCAGCGGATTCAGCTTGTTTTCAACCCCGGACGGCATGACGTCGCTGACACCGTCGCAGCCGATCATCACGACATCACGGGCTTTCAACCAGGTGGCCACCGACGCGTGCATTCCCGCCGCCGACTCGAGAAAGTTCCATTGACCCTTCTGTCTGACGCGCTCCCAGCGGCCGGTCCGAACGAGCAATACATCACCGCTTGAGACTCTGATTCCGGTCTTCGCCTCCCACGCTTCGAGATCTTCAATAGTGATCGCGCTGCCCGGTTCGAGGTAGTCCACGCCTTTCAACCAGGGTACGTCGATCAGGATTCCCCTCGTGAAGACACCGGCGAACACATTTTCAATGCCAAGTTTCTCAGCACCATCCGGCTTTAGCCCTTCCACCGGAAAGCCGTTGTACATCTTGCCGTTATTGGCGAAATGGGTAAGCCCGTCCATATGGGAGTGGCCGAAGCCGTGGTAATCGACCGCGTATTTATCGCTGGCAGCCTCATGACCACCGAACTCGACGACCGTGAGCACATGCTCGAACGGATTTGTGTTGACTTCATCCCTGATTTTGTTGAGATCCAGCGCAAGCGATATCGATACGCCGTCGCGAACCAGCGCGGCGGCGGCTTTGCGTCGTTCCGGGGTGATGAGGTTCAGCGTCCCGAGTTCGTCGTCTTTGCCCCAGCGACCCCAGTTCGAAATCTCCGCGAGCCAGGCATCGAACTGAGCCGCAGAAACAGGCTGCTCCGCATAACCCGGAACGTGCCCGAACAACGCGACCGCTGCAACAATGAAAACCCACAAATGTCTTCGATCGATCACAATCCCCTCCAGCTAGTCGTAGAACTCCGGCGCCTTGCGCAGCGTATCGGCCAACGCTTTGTCATGTTCAATCCACAACGCCGCGTCAGTTTCCTTAATGAGCGCTTCGATCCGGTCCATAGATTCCAGGGTCATCACCGGGTTGTAGTTGAACGTTGGCGCGCGGCGCAGCCTTCGGTTGGCCCGAAAATGAAACAGATCTCCGGAAAGGATGACCGGGCCGGTGTTACTCAGATTCACCAGCAACGCCTGATGACCCGGTGTGTGACCCGGCGTGTAGATAATCCTGACGCTACCATCGCCGAACACGTCGTGATCTCCGTCGAGCATCGTCAACTCAGAATTTCTCAGGTCGTCGAAAAGAGTCGTGTCGACAAACTCCGAGCTGCCTCCAAATGCGGCGTCCCACTCTGTCTTCTGCATCAGCACATTGGATCCGGAAAACGCGTTTGCGACGCCCACGTGGTCGAAGTGCAGATGTGAAAACGCCGCAAAATCGACGTCGGCGGGCTGGATGTCCATGTCTGCAAGCTGATCGATGACCGAGCGCTCGTAGGCCATGTTCAGATCGCCCTCCAGCACGCGCCCGTCGACCTCGGAAATTGCGACGGGCAGTCCGCCGTCCCAGAACAACAG
>JAYGEV010000127.1:0-2178 GCA_046582225.1 Pseudomonadales bacterium | reverse complement strand
CCGTGTAGTATGCCGTGACGATCGCTGCTGTCACCATTCCGACAAGGCCCATCCCGCTGCAACTGCGTTTTCATTCTTGTTTGCACCGAAAACCCACGTGTCGTAGTGCCGCCGCCGGGGTACTCAAACGCGTCGGTCGGGTCGTGCTGCTGACCGGCTGTGGTTGGGTATTGTGCGCGCTGGCGGCCGATTCCGGATCGTCTTCGGACTCCGCTTCCACCGTGATCCTGCTGTCGTGGGATGGCATGCGCTACGACTACGCTGATCGGGGGAACTTTCCCGGGCTCATGCGCATGCAGAACGAGGGTGTTCGAGCGGGCAGGCTGACACCGGTGTATCCGTCGAGCACGTTCCCCGCCCACGTCTCGCTGGCCACTGGGACCTATCCGGATCGGCATGGCATCGTCGACAATCATTTTTTTGATCGGACCAGAACGCGCAACGACGGCTCCTACCGGATGAGTTCGGACGCGGACTGGATACAGGCAGAGCCGCTGTGGATTGCTGCGCAACGCCAAGGGGTCGCAACGGCCACCTACTTCTGGGTCGGCTCGGAAACCGACTGGCACGGTCAGAGAACGCGGTATCGTATTGCGCCTTTCGACGGCCAGCGCCTGGAGTCAGCCAAGGTCGATCAAATTCTTGCGTGGCTGCGACTTCCGGAATCGGAACGGCCGCGACTCATCATGGGCTACTGGGCGGGCGCGGATGACACCGGTCATCGATTCGGGCCGAACAGCGATCGGATCATCGAGCAGGTCGCGAGTCAGGACGCACAACTGCAGCGTCTGCTCGCAGGAATCGAAGCCCAGTGGCAGACCACAACGCTTGTGATCGTAAGCGATCACGGGATGGCCGAGACCAACGACTACATCGATCTGCGCGGGGTCCTGGCCAATGCAGGTATAGCCGCCCGGGTCAGCGGTGGCGAGGCGGTTGCACAGATCGTCATCGAAGAACCAGACGATAATGCCCAGGGGATTGCCCGGGCGGGGGCAGTGCTCGCGGCCATCGCCGGCGTCGAAGTGCATGCTGGCTCGGAGCTTCCGCAGTGGATGCGGCTGGCCCACCCGACGCGCACCGGAGACTGGGTGGTCACCACCGAACCGCCCCACACACTTTTTCGGCCAGGCGGCTTCGAAGGCGGGCTGGCGGCGGTCATGAGCGCGATGGGGTGGAACTTTGGCGGCCACGGCTACCATCCTGACCGGGTAGACATGGGCGGGATATTCTTCGCCCTGGGGCGCGGGGTGCGCAACGACGTGAGCCTACCGGTGGTGCGCCAGGTGGATGTGGCGGCCACGGTTGCCCTGCTGCTGGGAATCGACCCTCCCCGGCACTCGGAAGGCCGCCCCATTGCCGGCATTGGCGATCAGCCAGCTACTGAGCGCGCTGCGAAATAAGCGCGCGACCATCACCTCCCTTATAATCCTGGGCATGCTCACGACCCGGTGCTGGGTGTAACGATGGACGCCAGCGGTTTCATCCTCCAGGCCAGCTATCGTATTCAATCCGGCGTGCCCGTGGTGCACCTGTATGGTCGGCTCGACAACGGCCAGACATTCCTCGTTCGGGATCACCGCCAGCGTCCGCACTTCTATGTGAGACGCGAAGACCACGATGCGGCTAACCGCCTCGACGGAACGACGCTGGTCCATTGCGACAAGGTGACCTTTGCCGGCGATCCCGTGGCGCGGGTCGAGGTGCCGACCCCACCCGATGCGCCAGTGGTTCGTGATCGTCTGCACGCGATCGGCGTGGACACCTTCGAAGCAGACGTGCGTTTTGCGATGCGTTATCTGATCGATCGCGGTATTCGCGGCGCGTGTCGCATTCGCGGTGAGGCCCGCCCCGGCGAGCGAATTGCCTGGACGTTCGATGACCCGACGCTCTCGAGAGCCGAGGTAACCGTGCACCCCCGGGTGCTGTCGTTCGACATCGAAACCGATGGCCGGGCCGAGCGATTGCTGGCGATATCGGTATATGGCGAAGGTCTGGATGAGGTTCTGGTGGTGGATCCCCGGCAGCGGGAAATGCCGGAAAAGGCGCGTGGATTTGCAGATGAGCGCGGGGTGCTGGACGCATTTTGTGAGGTGCTGAAGGTTTATGACCCCGACGTGCTGACCGGCTGGAACGTTGTGGATTTCGACCTCACGGTGCTCGGTAAGGTCGCATCAC
>JAYGEV010000119.1:0-12995 GCA_046582225.1 Pseudomonadales bacterium | reverse complement strand
TGGCCACCGCAGTCGCTGATTTTGTCGTGCATCCCGGTGGCTTCGGTCCGGTATTCCTGGAGGCGCTGGTGACCGGGGCTGGCGCTGCGCTGCTGTCCCACCTGGTTGGAATTGCCGTTCGTTACACTCGTAATCGCGCGCTCTTACGGTAAAATTCCTCGCAATGCAGGAGTTCCGCGGCAAGAATATACTGTCTGTTTTGCGAACGTCATTGGTCGTCGCGATGCTGCTGTTCGTCGCAACGCTTGTTGTTGCGCCGGGAGTGCGTGCAGCCGATGTGCACTTTTCCGAGGTCACTGCGATCCTTGCCCGCGAGTGTGTGATGTGCCACCAACCCTACGACGCCAAAGGCGAGTTGACCCTGCACCCGGCGGGTGCCTGGCGTTCGCTGGTGGGGGCCACCTCGCGCCAGGTTGACATGCTGCTGGTAGCGCCAGCCGAGCCTGATCAGAGTTATCTGTATCGAAAACTCACGGATACTCATCTGGAGGTTGGTGGCAGCGGCGATGCAATGCCGTTTGACGCGAAATTGAACACAGAACAGCTTGCGGCGATCCGCGCGTGGATTGAGCAGGGTGCGAAGGACAACTAGAAACAACGACCAGAGGGACCGACAGATGAGTGAGTCAACCAAGGGAATATCACGCCGCACGGTGCTGACCGGTGCAGGTGTCGCGGCCACGGTGGGGGCAGTCGGGTTGCCTTCTTCAGACGCGCATGCGCAAGCAAGCGCGCATGCGCAAGAACGTACCTGGGATCACCAGGCCGACGTGGTGGTGGTCGGTGGCGGCGTTGCGGGGCTGACTGCGGCGCTGATCGCGGCCGAGGAGGGCGACTCTGTCATTCTCGTTGAAAAAGCGCCGGTCCTTGGCGGCACCACGGCCAAGTCGGCGGCCGTGTATTGGATTCCCAACAACTTTGCTCTGCGGGATCGAGGCATCAACGATAAAAAAGAAGACTGCATGAAGTACCTGTGCAGGTTTGCCTACCCGGATCGTTACACGCCGGACAGCCCCACCCTGGGTCTTGCCACCGACGCATACGCGTTAATCGAGGCGTTCTACGACAACGGCACCGTTGCGGTAGATCGCCTTGCCGGTATGGGCGCGCTGCAGTCCGTGCAATGGACCATGGACGGGACGCGGGATGACACGCATTTCGGACCGCCGGACTATTTTGATCATGCGCCGGAGAACAAGGTACCGGCCGGTCGAGCCCTCGGACCGGTAAAAGCTGATGGCACCCAGGGTGTGGGCACCGACCTGATCGAGCAGTTGGAAACCGCGCTTCGACGACGCGGCCAGCAGGTGCTGACCGATCACCTGGTGCTTGGCGTGGTTCTCAACAACGCAGGTGAGGTGGTTGGACTGGAGGCAGAATCCGGCGGCAAGGCAGTGAGCGTTCGCGCTCGCAAGGCGGTGATATTCGGCTCGGGTGGCTATGCCCACAACCCGGAGTTTGTTCGCCTGTATCAGCGCAGTCACAGCTACGGCAGTTGCGCCAGCGGAACCTCGACGGGTAGCTTCATCAATATCGGCGGAGCGGCGGGCGCGCGGCTTGGGAACATGTTCGGCGCATGGCGCAGTCAGGTTCTGGTCGAGCAGTGTCTGGAAAATCCGCGCCTGACCGGCAGTGTGTTTTTCCCGCCCGGTGACTCGATGCTGGAGGTGAACAAATACGGCAAGCGGGTCGTCAACGAAAAGCGCAACTACAACGACCGCACCAAGATCCACTTTTCCTACGACCCGACCACGGAGAACTTCCCGAATCATCTGCTGTTCCTGATTTTCGATGCGCGCACGCGCGAAGCGTTTTCCGGATCCTATCCCCTGCCGGATCTCGGCAAGACCTCGCCGTACCTGCTGGAAGGTTCAACGCTTGCCGATCTCAGTTCGAAAATCGAGGCGCGGCTTGCAAAGATCGGGCCCCAGGTTGGCGGGTTCGAACTTGATGCCGACTTTCAACAGAATCTGGAGGTGACCATTGATCGCTTCAACGGCTATGCCAGGTCCGGCACCGACCCGGAGTTCGGTCGCGGCGCACAGCAATATGATCAGGCCTGGGCCGGCTTTTTCGGTCCGCATCGCGCCGATTCGGACTGGCCGGTCAACGACATGCCCAATGCAACGATGTATCCGTTGCGCAACGAAGGCCCGTACTATGCGTTTATTCTGGGTGCCGGAATGCTCGACACCTGCGGGGGTCCGTTGATCAACGAAAAAGCCCAGGTGATCGACACGTTCGGCAACCCGATACCGGGCCTTTACGGGGCCGGGAACTGCGTAGCCAGTCCGACCCGCGAGGCTTATTATGGGGCCGGCGGAACGATTGGACCGGCGCTCACGTTTGGCTACATCGCCGGAATGAACGCCCACAAAGAGCCGGTCCGCGCCGGCTGAACACGAGGACTATTCCACCACGCCGGGAAACGAGATGTGGTCTCCGCTGGAATTCGCTTCACGCAGTTCCTTCATGGGGCGGTACTCGGGCCCGTACCAGAAATCTCTGAATACCTGCTCGGATGGAAACCCGAGCAGCACCATGCTCGAATGCGACCAGGTGCCGTCCAGCACTTCAAACTCGCCGCCGCTGGCCAGTGCCTGAACTCCGAATTTGGCGGAAACAGGCGGCACCTTCTGCATGTACTCTTCAACCCAGCCGGGGTCGCTGACGGTCGAGGCACCGAGCAAAAAATGCGGAATGCCATCGGTTGCGGCGATGCGGTTTTCCAGGATGCCTTCCACCAGAACGATGTCCGCCTCGCTTGCCGCCTCGCGCATGACCTTGAGCGGCTGGTACTCGGGCGACGCCCAGAACTCCTGTGCGCGGGCAAGCGACGGAAACTCGATCACCACCGCGCGAGCGCGTGGCCAGGTGCCGTGGTCGATTTCAATGCGGTTGGTCGCGGACAGGACGGTTGCCTCATAAGCGTCCAGTATTGGCATCGCGCCGGCACCGTAGGGTTGCATGGCCGCTTCGTCGTGGACGTCTATGCAGACGACCAGGTAAGCTGGTTTTGTCATCAATGCCCCGCCGGTTGTGTGGTTGATGGGCCCATCATACGTGAGCCTGCATCGGGCGGCGTAACTCTGCTCCGCGCCACCACGCAAAGGCCATGCAGATCACCATCGCAAACGCAGAAATCCACCACAGTCCGCTTGCACCCATACTCTGATAGAGCGCTCCTCCCCCTACGGCCGTCACCGCGGCAACCGCCATCCCAGTGGCGCCGAACAATCCCTGCCCGGCGGCCAGCGAGCCCTCGCCGCTTGCCTGGGCAACCGCCAGTTGACTCGCGGGCATGGTGAAGGCGTCGACAATCGCGTGGATGCCGAGCGGAACGCACAACACCCACAACGAATCGAACAGGCCGTAAAGCACCATGCACACGATCGCGCCGCTGACACTGACCATCGCAACCTTAAGCGGACCCTTGTGCTGGGCAAGCGAGCCGGCGCGAGGGGAGATGAAGATCATCGGAATGCCGAACAGACTCATCGTCAGCCCGATGAAGATCTGGCTGGCGCCAAGATCGGAAAGGAACACGGCCCAGATCGCCTCGAACACTCCGACCGTAATCCAGAAGGCCACCCCGATCGCGATGCACGACTGCATCGCAGGACTGGCAATGAGACGCCTGATCACGGGTCCCGTTGACGGATTTGTTGCACCGGGTATGTCTGCGTGCAACACCACCGGCGTCAGCAGTACCAGGATCGCGGTGAGTGCGACGAATATGGATGACAGGCCTGCCCAGGCATTCAGAATCGACGCCAGCACCGGCCCAAGCAGAAAACCAGCGGTCTCGTAGGCCGAAAGCCTGCCGATGGCCTGACCGGCCCTGGCGGGATCATCGGTCAGCACCAGGCGCCGCACCGCCGGGCGCACACATCCGGCGCCAAAACCGAGCAACGCCCGCGCAGCCAGCCACTGCCCCAGGGTGTCTGCGAATATCATCCACAGCGTGCCAAGCGCGGAAAGGGCCAGACCGATCTGCAGCATTTTCGCGCCATGACCTGAATCGGCGTAGCGGGAAAGGCCGAGCTGCGCGACGAAGCCCGCGGCGAACGCGGAGCCACCGATGAGCCCGATCCCCGCAGCGGTAAATCCAAACGCGTCGCGAATCTCGGCCAGCAAAGAAAATACCGCGCCGTAGCCGACCATCAATGTTGCGGAGAGGAAGTACAGCGCATTAATGCTGCCCGCCCCTCCGCTGGAGGCGATCATCCGTTTGATCGATACTAAGGGTAGATACACAAACGATCCGAGGACCAGCGATGGACGAGATTCGCAGCTATCACTACGACCCTGAACAATTCGAGGCGTACAAACAATGGGCGTTGAATGATGCGGTGCCTTTTCTCAAAGCCAATCTGGACATAGTCGGGTTCTGGCTGGACAGCGGCACGCCCGCTGAAGTGAGCGGCCGAAGCCCCATGTCGATGTCGCTGGGTAGCGCCAACGTGACCTGGATCATCCGCTGGGACAGCAAGGAAGCCCGCGATGAGGGCCACAAGAATATTTTCGGCGGCGCTGCCTGGCAGGAAATCTGGTCGCGTCACCCGGATGCCGACGGCTACCTGCAAATGGAGGCACGCTTCGCCGACGAAGTTTAGCTTGGTCTCGACGTCGGCTAGCGGTTGCGCGGACAGGCGTTCGTTACAGCCCGAGCTTTTTGAGCGCAGCCGGCATGCGCTCGGAATCCGCACTGTGCATGGGTCCCTTGGCTTCGTCGGGTAACTCGCCGATCGCGTCGAGGCCGAACTTGGCTTGATCGAACTCAATCCACTTCGTGGGCTTGACCTCGATGACCACGCGCAGTGGCGAGTCGAGCTGTGCTTCGAATCGTTTTGCTGCTTCCTTGTCCGGATTTCTGCCGGCGAACGCGGGGTAGAACCAATCCTTGATTTCCCGGTCCTCGTGGATGACGGCAAGTCCCTTGGCGGTGATGGTGCCCGGCGGACAACCAGCGGGGTTGCAGGATCCGCTGACTACGATTGAGACCTTCGGATTGCGACGCATCGCGGAGATGCGGTGGCGATGCATGCCAGCGGTCACCCAGAAACTGCCCTTGGCCCACAGAAACGACATGATCACGCCCACCGGCCACTCGTCCTTGGTGCACCAGTTCAGTACGCATTCCCCGGCGTTGGTGAGCAGTCGTTCGCGATCCTCGGCACTGAAAGGGTAGATCGAGACGACTTCGTGATTATCAACGCCCATCTGGTTTCTCCTTTGATTTTGGAACAGTTTACACAATTGGACCCAGACGCGGACTATGCTGCGTCGAATTCCAGCGGCAGCTTCCAGGGTTCGATGCGAATCGCGATCGGGGTGGGGTGGGATCCAGGTTTGAAACGCGGGTTCCTGATCACTTCCATGAGCATCCTGGTGCCGATCACCGTCTCGGCTCGTGCGAGCTGATAGCCCACACAGAAATGCTTGCCCAGGCCGAAACCAAGGTGGCTGGCGGTGCCATCCGCGTGGTGTCCGGAGCGCAGGTCCCGGCCAAAATAGAGGTCGTCCCGGAACAGATCGAACTGGTCCGGGTGGGCAAACACGCGCTCGTCGTGATTGCCTCCGTAGATGGAAAGCTGCACGTAGGCCCCGGCTGGAATGATCTCGTCATGCATGCGCACGTCGTTGATCGCGCGGCGGGCCTGGCCGCCCGAGGGCGGGTGAATGCGCATCATCTCGGTGAACGCGCGATCGAGCAGTTCCGGGTCGTCGTGTACCGCTTCCCATTGGCTGGGATTGGCCAGCAACTGGTACCAGAGGTTTGCGATCGCCTTGTCGGTGGTCTCGGCCCCGGCGACGAGGATGAGGCTGGCGAACGACTTGATCTCCTGTTTGGTCATGCGCTGGCCGTCCACCTCAGCGATTGCCAGCCGGGAGAGCAAATCGTCTTTGGGGTCGATGCTGCGGGCATCGATGAGCGGGTCGAGGTAGTCGTGATACTCGGCGTTGGCCGCCACCCCTCTGGCCCGGGTTGCAGGGTCGCCGCCGATGCCGTTCATCATGGCCGGATACCACTCATGAAACATCGCGTGGGCTTCCTGTGGCAGATCGAGCACATCGAGAATGACGTTGAGCGGCAGGCGCGTGGCAAAGTCGTCCACAATGTCGATCTGGCCTTTTTCGGCCGCCTCTTGGGCGAGGCGGCGGGCGTGTTTTTCGGTGAACTTCTCGATCAGCGCCACGGTGTTGTGCGCAATGATCGGCAGGAGCCCCTTCATCTTCAATCCGACGAACTCTGGGGCGACAATGTTGCGCAGCTTGGTGTGCTCCTCGCCGTCGTACTCCATCAATGTGGGGCCGAATACCGCGCCGATCGAGAGCCCGTTTGGTGACGCCGAATAGTTTTCGGTGTCTTTGAACGTGGCGACCACGTCGTCGTAGCGGGTAATCAGCCAGCTGTCTGTATTCGGGGCGTGGTACACGGGGGCGTGATCGCGCAGCAGTTTCAGGGTCGGATACGGGTTGGCAGCGTAGTCAGCGCTCATGAATATGGCCGGGTCGATTGCGGGTTTCGTCGCTGCCATGGCTGCTCCTGTGGCGTAGTGGGAAGCTCAAGGGGATAATGAGTCTATCAGAGGCTGCAATAAGTGCCTGAGCCCGGGAGGCTCACGAGCCCATAATTCTTATCGAAGGGGGAGTGCCATGTGTGATTCAGACAGTGTGACCAGAGACGACGGGGGCGATGCGAGTCGCAGCGGGTATGAGCTGGATAAGGCCTGGCCCCACTACCCGTCGGACATGGCGTTCGAAATGGGCTCGGGCGTCGCCATCGATGACGCCGGCGTGATCTATCTGTTTACCCGTGACATCGAGCACTGGGCCGCGCACCCGCTGGCCATGAGAGACAAGATGGGTAAGAGCAGCATCTCGATGTTCGATCGCAGCGGAGAGTTTCTGGGCAAGTGGGGCCCGTCGGACGAGCGCGGCTTCGCGCTTGGGGCCCACACCATTTACATCGAATCCGATGGCATGTTCTGGACCACGGACCGCGACGGACATGTGGTGAAGAAGTACGATCCCGACGGTACGCTGTTGCTGACCCTGGGCAAGTTCGGCGAGTGGGGCGACGGCCCGGACCGGTTCAATGGCCCAACCGCAATGGTCGTGCAGGAAAACGGCAACATCGTGGTATCCGATGGTTACTGGAACTCGCGCCTGGTCTGGTTCAGCCCGGAAGGTGAGTTCATCAAGTCGGTAGGCCATTGGGGACGCGGGCCGGCTGAATTCAATACGCCCCACGCGCTGGCCCAGGATTCCCAGGGTCGTCTGCTGGTGGCCGATCTGTGTGGTGGCAACTTCCACGCCTACATGACGGTGCCCGGGCAGATCGAAGATCACCGCACGAAGTCGGATCCCGGCTGCCAGGCCCGTATTCAGATCCTTGATCCGGACGGCAACTACATCGACGAGTGGACGCACATCAGCCCGTTGAGCCTCGCAGTTTACGGCGACGAGGTGTACGCGAGTGACAAGATGAGTAACCTGGCGATCCTGGACGCGGCCACCGGCAAACAGGTCGACCGGGTCGATAACATTGCGATCTATATCCACCAGATGGCAATGGATGCCCATGGCGATCTGTTTACGGCGTCGGTTTATCCAGACCATGCAGGCGAAAAACGCGGCCGCGAAGGACCCTCGCACCATCGCTGGACCCGCGATGCAGTGCAGGCGGCCTGAATATGGAAACGTCAAACAAACTGGAAATAATCGAACTGCTGGCCCGCTCGGCATATGCGCTGGACCAGCGAAAGCTGGAACTGCTCGAGAATACCTTCAGCGAGGGGGCATCGTTCGTTATCGACATCAACGGGGTCGACGGTGAGGTCAGCTTTTCGGGGCGCCAAGCCATCATGGATCTGATGACAGGTTCCATGGAAGAGCAGAGCGATCAGCGTCGCCATGTCGTAACCAATGTCTTTTTCGAAACTGAGGGAGACCAGCGCGCGATGGTCGTTTCCAACGTGACCATTACCTCTGTTGAAAACGGGGCGATTCGTCTGGTGACCACGGGGCTGTACCTGGACGAGGTGGTGCTGGAGGACGGCAACTGGCGAATCGGCGCGCGCCGCATCGAATTGGATATGGCCTACTAGCGCCACACTAATAAGCAACTAATACCAACGTATAGACTGATACCAACATACAGATAGAAAGGGAGACGAGTATGGACCTGCAACTCAAGGGAACAAATGCGCTGATCACCGGTGGCAGCAGGGGAATTGGACGCGCCATCGCCGAAAGCTTTGCCCAGGAAGGGGCAAACGTAGCGATCTGCGCGCGCAACGAAGAAGAAGTCAACGCAGCCGTTGCCTCTCTGGAGAGCCACGGCGTGAAGGCATTCGGGCAATCGGTGGACATTCTGGACGCCGACGCGTTGAAAGGCTGGATCGATTCAGCGGCGGAGGTTTTGGGGGGCATCGATTGTATCGTGTCCAACGTGACCGGCCCCGGTGGCGCGGGTGAAGATGGCTGGCGCGGCAAGTTCGAGGGTGACGTCCTGGGGACTGTGCGCTGTGTGGAGAACTCGCTCCCTTATCTGGAGAAGTCCGACAACGCCAGCATCGTGATGATTTCCACCACCGCGGCGCTGGAAAAGTTTATGAATGCCGGCCCGTACAACGCGATGAAGGGCGCGCTGATTCAGTATTCCGGTGCGTTGTCGCAAGACCTGGCGCCAAAAGGGATTCGCGTCAACACCATCAGCCCCGGTCCTATCTATATCGACGGCGGCGCGTGGAACAACATCAAGGACAACATGACGGCGTTCTACGATTCGACCCTGGCTGACATTCCGCTTGGTCGAATGGGCAAGGCCGAGGAAATTGCCGATCAGATCGTGTTTCTGGCAAGCTCGCGGGCGGGCTTCACCACGGGCACCAATATCGTGATCGACGGTGGAATTACCAAGCGTATTCAGTTCTAGGGGATCACTGCCCGGCGGGTGCCGGTCGCAGCGGAGAGGACATGGACTACAAGAGCCTCGGCCATACCGGCTTGAAAGTGTCTGTGGTGGGCGTTGGCTGTAACAACTTCGGCACGCGTTGCGACGAAGGGGCTTCAGCCGGTGTTGTGCATGCCGCGCTGGAGTGCGGGATCAACTTTTTTGATACCGCCGATGTCTACGGCGACCATCTCAGTGAGGAGTATCTCGGCGCGGCGATCAAGGGCATGGATCGATCGCAGATCATCATCGCCACGAAATTCGCAGCGCCCATGGGTGACGGAGCGCTCAATCGTGGCGCTTCCCGGCATCATGTGATGAATGCGGTGGAGGCGAGCCTCAAGCGGTTGGGGACCGACTATATCGACCTTTATCAGCAACATGGGCCGGATCCGGCCACCCCGGTCGAAGAGACCCTGGCCGCGCTTGACGATCTGGTGCGAGCGGGCAAAGTCCGTTACCTCGGCAATTCGAACTATGCCGGCTGGCAGATTGCCGACGCCCACTGGACCTCAAAACAGCGGGGACTGAATCGATTCGTCACTGCGCAGAACCAATACAACCTGCTCGATCGACGTGTGGAACGCGAAGTGCTGCCCGCGTGTCAGCGCTTCGGGCTCGGGATGCTGCCATACTTTCCGCTGGCCAGCGGGCTCCTTACCGGAAAGTATCAGCGGGGTGCCGAACCGCCCGAAGGATCCCGGTTGGCGAATCGTCCCGCGATGGGCAAGTCGGCGTTGACCGATCACAACTTCGATGTGCTCGACCGTCTGACGGGATTTGCACGCGAACAGGGACATGATCTGCTCGAGCTTGCGATGGGCTGGCTTGCGAGCATGCCGTACGTTTCGAGCGTGATTTCCGGAGCGACCAGCCCGGACCAGGTTAGAGCAAACGTTAAATCGGCCGAGTGGCGGCTCACCTCCGAGCAGATGTCGAGGGTGGCTGAACTGTCGGGACGACAAGGCGCCCGATAGGGGCCGGATATCCACGCAAGGTTTGACCTGCCTAACGTTCTGTTGGACTATCAACGGGTTTCGCAGGACACAAAGGAGTCGAACACAGCCATGGGCAGCTATGACAAGTTTTATATTGATGGGGAATGGACCGCGCCTAATGGCAGCGGCAAGATTACGGTAATCAACCCGGCCACCGAGGAGGTCATCGGTACCGTACCCTCGGGGGACGGTGCGGATGCGGATGCGGCCATCCGTGCTGCACGCGCTGCGTTTGAAGGTTGGGCAGGGTTGTCCATCGAGGAACGCACAGAATATGTCGGCAAGCTTGCCGCCGAGATGGCGGCTCAGGGCAAGGAGATCGGAGCGTGCGTTTCGCAGGAGCAGGGCATGCCGATCCCCTCCGCGATCAACGTTCAGGCTGGATTGCCCACCGGGGTGATGGCCAATTACGTGGAGGTGGGTAAGGCCTACGCCGCCGCGGAACCCGAGAAGATCGGCAACAGCGAGATCGTCAAAGAGCCCATTGGCGTTTGCAGCTTCATCACGCCCTGGAACTACCGGTTGCACCAGATTGTTGGCAAGGTGGCGCCCGCGCTGATTGCCGGTTGCACCATGGTCTTGAAGCCGAGCTCAGAAACGCCGCTGAACGCGTATCTGTTCGCTGAGATCATCGACAAGGTTGGACTGCCCAAAGGCGTGTTCAATCTCATCTCCGGGCCCGGACGCACCCTCGGTGAGGAAATGTGCATTCACGAAGAGGTCGACATGATTTCGCTGACGGGTTCGACCACCGCCGGAAAGCGGATCGGCGAGCTTGCCTCGGGGACCATCAAGCGAGTCTGTCTCGAGCTTGGCGGTAAATCTGCCAACGTCATTCTGGAAGACGCTGATCTGGCCAAGGCCATCCCGTCCAGCGTTATGGGCGTGATGTTCAATTGTGGGCAGACGTGCTCGGCGCTCACCCGCATGATCGTGCCGAAGGACAAGCAGGACGAGATCGCGGCCATCGCCAAAGGCGTGGCTGAGAGCATTTCCATCGGGGATCCCACCGTCGAAACCAACTTTATGGGCCCGGTTGTCTCCAAGGAGCAGCAGGAGACGATCCTCGGCTATATCCGCACGGGTATAGAAGAGGGAGCGACCCTTCTCACCGGTGGAACCGAACCACCCGAGGGGATCAATCAGGGCTACTACGTGAAGCCGACCATCTTTACCGATGTAAAGAGCGACATGACCATCGCTCAGGAGGAGATCTTTGGCCCGGTCCTGTGCATCGTGCCCTACGAGACCGAAGAGGAAGCGATCGCGATCGCTAACGACAGCATATTCGGGTTGTCCGGTGGCGTGTGGGCAGGTTCCGAGGAACGCGCGAGAGAAGTTGCGTTGAAGATGCGAACCGGCCAGGTTGCGATCAATGGTGGCGCGTTCAACCTCGCAGCACCGTTTGGTGGCTACAAGCAATCCGGTAACGGACGCGAGCTTGGCGCCCACGGCCTGGATGAATTTCTCGAATCCAAGGCGATCAATCTGTAAACGCGCCAGCTTGGCGCGCCAGCTTGGTGGTGCTTCTACCGGGAGGCCGACTGCTTGCAGTCGGCCTCGTTCGTTGTACCTCTGTGTCTACGAGACCTTCTATTAATCCAGGGCGACCCCTTCGATGAGCATCGCAACCGCACTGGTGATCGGCGGCACCGGCCCCACGGGCTACCACATCGTCACAGGGCTGATCGAGCGTGGCTATGAGGTTGCCATTCTTCATACCGGAAACCACGAGATCGACGAGATCCCACCGCAGGTAGAGCACATCCACACCGACCCGTTTTCAGAGGCGGAACTGCGTGCAGCGCTTGGCCAGCGGACCTTCGATGTTACGGTTGCAACCTACGGCAGGCTGCGCCGCGTTGCCCAGGTCATGGCGGGGCGAACCGGTCGGTTCATTTCTGTGGGTGGTGGACCGGCTTACCTCGGCTACATGAATGCCGGTGTTCTTCAGCCTGCGGGGCTGCCGGTGCCGGTGGCCGAAGACGCGCCAATGGTTACGCGTGAGGAGCAGGATGCAAAGGGCTATCGGATTGCGCGCACCGAAACCGCGCTGTTCGAAGCACAACCCGACGCAACTCACTTTCGTTATCCCTACATTTACGGCAGGTATCAGATCGCGCCCCGGGAATGGTCGATCGTTCGGCGCATACTCGACGGACGCGAGTTCATCATTCTTCCCGACGGCGGGCTTACCCTGAATCATTGCGGCTTTGCGCAGAATATGGCCCATGCGCTGCTGCTGGCGGTGGATAATTTCGAAGTCAGTCGTGGTCAGATATACAACTGCGGAGACGACGAGGTGCTCACGCTGCACCAGGTTGTGGAAATCATCACCACCGCGCTGGCACACGACTGGATTATCGAGAGTCTGCCGTGGGAGTTTGCCGCACCCGCTCGACCCCTGGTGCAGCAGCCGTGGACGACCCATCGGGTGTTCGATATTTCGAAGCTGAAACGAGATCTCGGCTACCGCGATCTGGTCGCTCCGCGTGAGGCGCTGGCGGACGTCGCCCGCCAGCTTGCCGAGCAGCCGCTCCCCTATGGCGGGACTGCGGAAAAGGTGCTGCAGGACCCTTTTGATTATGCAGCCGAAGACGCGATCATTGCGGACTGGCGTCGACTTCGACAGGCCATGCCGGCACCTTCATTCAGCGGCCCCCAGGCAGGTTACGGCACATCGTACAGCGGGCCGGGTGGCAAGCCGCGTTCGCACGAATTCGACTGAGCCGTCAGTGTACGGTTTCGCCGTCGCGGCGGTGTTCTTCTGGATCGGCACCGACCTCCTTGAATGCCGCCGTCAGGGTTTCGCTGATGCACGCAGCGCAACATCCCTCCCGCACCAGGTCTTCAACGATGTAGCCGAGCAGGTCGTACATGGTATGCGTGCCTTCGTTTAACTCTTCGAACCGCCACAGCACATCTTTGACTGTCTGGACGCCAGCTTCGCAGCGCGCTTCATCGCGCGCCTGCTTGAGATCATCGTCGTTCATTGCATTTGCTCCCCTCCGACGCATGATCGCATACTATGCAGG
>JAYGEV010000115.1:0-2968 GCA_046582225.1 Pseudomonadales bacterium | reverse complement strand
ACAGCTCCTCGTGCGCCACCTGTTCCGGTCTGATACCGGTCTCACGGTTGTGCCGGCGAGAACCGTGCTGATCGTTCCGCCCTGATGGAAGATCAGACCGAGGATCCAGGCGAACAGCTTCGCGGTTGATCGCGAACGGACGAACCGGGCGGACGCGTATTCGGCAAAGTAGCGTGCGCCGCCGTTTCGGTTCCACAGACCGAGGAGGCCACCCAGCGCCCACAGGTAGACCAGAAGAATCTGGGCGAAATTTTGCGTCCCCAGGCTCGGAATCAGGTATGCCTGAACGATGTTGAGCTGTCCGCTGACCAGGCCGCCGCTGAACACGCCAACGAACAAAGCCAGAATCACGTTGCGGGTGATAAAGCAGACAAGCAGGGTCAGACCGGCTGGCAGCAGCGACCAGGCGCCGTAGTCGCCGGCATCGCGGCCGGGCGCCAACCACCAGATGAGTGCTGTGGCAACCACCCAGACCGCGGCGATCAGTGATTTCTTAACGCGAGCGTTCACTCAATCGGCCTGGCCAGTCAGCGGCGGCTCACTTCCACCGGTATGCCGGTCATGTGTGCCTGATTGGACAGCGGCTCGAAGCTTCCGGGTCCGGCTGGCAGCAGTGCGTTGCAGTTGACGCCGGGACGGGCCCGCGCGGTGCGCATGCCCGTTGATCGGTCGTGACCCCCGCCGTGGGTCATCGCCACCACGCCGCGCATCAGTTCATCGGTCAACTTGGCCTCACTCCCGATCGAGCCGTGTTCGTTGCTGATGGCTACCGGGTCGCCGTTTGCGATCTGACGCATCTCGGCGTCGCGAGGATGGATGTATAAAAAATTCCGGCCGTGGTCGCGGTGCTTGAGTTTAGAAACATTGCTGTACCAGCTGTTCATCATATACGCGTCGCGTTTTCCGATGAGCTTTAACTGGTGTTCCGGCTCAGCCTGCAACTCGCTGAAAATGTTCGCCATGCGTGTAAGCGAGTCTGAAAAGATGTTGGGCAGACAATCAACGTGTTTGTCGATGGTCTGTACAAAGCGTTCATAGAACTCTTCGGGTTCCGAACGCTCCAACGTGATGATCTGTTCTTTTCTCAGTTGCGCCATGTCGCGGCCCTGGGAGCGCAGCATCGCGTCGACGCGACCCCAGACGTTTGGTTCACCATTGTCGAACGCTGACTGATAACCCATTGCCGCGCAGAGTTTCTCGTAGATCCACCAGTCAGGTTTGCGTTCGTGGGCGGCCGGAACAACCGCCTCGGTAAACTGCACGCTGGGTTGAAACTGCAGCCCGATCCCGGTGATGTTGATGTCCTCGCGCTCAAATGCACCGGCGGCCGGCAGAATAAAATGTGCGTACTCAGCAGTGGCGTTTCGATAGATGTCCACGCACACGAGCAGTTCAAGAGATTCGAGTGCCTGGCGGGTTGATGCCTCGCCGCCGATGGACAACACCGGATTGCCGGAACTGACGAACAGCGCGCGAATGGGTTCGGCCGAGTCGGTGATATAGTTGTCGAGCAGGTTGCCAGGCAGGTTGATTCCGACGCCGCCGGGTTTACGTACGGGTCCGAATGCGGTGTCTACAAACCCCTCGGGCGCCGAACTCCCCGCACTGGGGCTACGTTCGTAGAACCCCAGCGAATAGAAGTTTCCGCCGGTGCGACCGAGATTGCCCGTTACGAACACCAGCATGTGAAGTAGCCAGTACGCCAGGGTGCCCTGACGACCCATGTTCACCCCGGTTGACATGTGAGCGCACGCACTCGGAGCCGAGGCAAAGTCTCGCGCCAGCTGCCGGATCGCATCGGCGTCGATGCCGGTAACGCCGGCAACCCGATGCGCCGGATACTGGCTCACGAATTCGATCAGGCTTTCTACGTTGTCGCCGTGAAGACGAGCGTCTTTGTGGAAGCCCGCGGATTCGTGGATCTCGTGGATGATGGCGGCCAACAGGTAGGCGTCGGTATCGGGTTTGGTCTTTAACACGGAACCGGCGATTGTGGCCGACTCGATCTCGCGGGGGTTGATGTACAGAATTGTCGCGCCGCGTTGCTCAGCTTGTTGCAGATGCTGCATGGGATTTGGAATGGAGCAGAACGACATGTGGCTGACAGCTGGATTTTCGCCGATGATCAGAATGAAGTCGGAGTGGTCGATGTCGGGCAACGGGTGCATCGTACGGGTGCCGAACACGGCCTCGCTGCCCGCGAACTTATTGCTGCAATCCTGGGTGCCGGAGCTGAAGTTTTTGCGCACCCCGGCCTGGCCCATGAAGCTACCGAACGAAGGGCCATACAGCGAGTTGAACGCGGTCGGATTGCCCGTGTAGCTGCCAACGCTGCCGGTGCCATGGTCGCTAAGAATGCGTTGCAGACGTTCGGAGATTTCCGTCAGCGCCTGATCCCAGCCGATCGGCTCGAAGCCGTTTTTGGTTCGTTTCAACGGCACATTGAGCCGGTCGGGGTCGTTGTGTACGTCGAGTCCGTAAATGCCCTTGTTGCACACGAAACCCTTGGAGATGGGGTGATCCTTGTCTGCCTTCAAATCGACGAGTTGATCGTTTTCGACGCTCGCGATGAGTCCGCACGCGGGCTCGCACACCCGGCAGAAGGTACGTTTTTCTACGATGGTCACCAGGTCCCCTCATCAGCAGTCAGCAGATACGCAGGCATCATACCGCAGGAGGCGACATCGACTCGATGCTTTACGCCGGCGCATTGTGACCTCGGATGGAAAATGGCAACCTGACCATCGTCAGGTGGCCTATGGGTGCGAGGTAGAGTTTTCAGATGATAAACAAGCTGTCGAAACGGCCGATTGTGCTGTTGCTGGTTTGTTGCGTCCCGACCGTGCTCGCCACCGCCGGGGTCGCTTACTATCTGGGGGTAGACCCGGTGGTGAGTGTGGCGCAGACAGTTGCAGTTGATGTCGCCGCGTATGGCCAGCCCGCGGCTCCAAGATCGGAAGAGCACACG
>JAYGEV010000466.1:0-2955 GCA_046582225.1 Pseudomonadales bacterium | reverse complement strand
CGTGTGCTCTTCCGATCTTGTTGCGGAAATCAAGGCCGTCGGCGGTGAAGCGATCGCTAATGGTGGTTCCGTGTCTGACCGAAAAGGCGCGAGCAGCATGGTGGCCGATGCAATGAATGCCTGGGGCCGTGTCGACGTGTTGATCAACAACGCCGGAATTCTGCGTGACAAATCGTTCGCTAAAATGGATTTGGACGATTTTCAGATCGTGGTGGACGTGCATCTGATGGGTGCTGTCAATGTGACCCGTGAGGTGTTTCCGATCATGAAGGAGCAGAATTATGGCCGCATCATCATGACCACATCTCCCACCGGGCTATACGGCAACTTCGGGCAGACAAACTACGGCGCCGCAAAGCTCGGCCAGGTCGGGTTCATGCACTCGCTCAAGATTGAGGGTGCGAAGAACAACGTCCACACCAATACCATTGCGCCGGTTGCAGCCACTCGAATGACCGAGGACCTGATTCCAGAGCAGGCTCAAAAAGGCTTGAGCCCGGAGCTGGTGACCCCGGCGGTGGTGTTTCTGTGCAGTGAAGACGCCCCGAACGGTGTCATTCTTCAGGCCCAGGGCGGTCAGTATTCCATCGCATGCATCGTAGAGAACGAAGGTGTGGATCTTGGCCTGGATGCGTCGGCCGAAGACGTGGGAGCGAACTACGACAAGATTTCGGATCTCTCCGGCGCCAAACCCAGGGGCATGCTGCAGCTCAGCAACTTATAGGGCGGTGCGAACGGCGGCTGGTTGCGACGCGGTCAGCCAAGTTCGCCGAGCGTGTAACCGAGGCTGGCGAGGTCATCGGAGCCTTCGCCCAGCACGCTAAAACCATTTTCCATTTCCATCGCAAAATCGCCGGTGCGCCTGACTTCGTTTGGAATTCTGCGTAAGAGCAGTTCCTGGACCCGCTCGGAGTCCACGGCGGCAACGAACCGCTGCATGGTGTTGCATAGACCGCTGTCCTTGTCGTAGATCGCGAAGCTGATGCGCCGCACCTCGTCGACGCGCCCGGACTGCCCGAACAACTGCGACTGGGCCTGCATTTCGTCTTCTGGCAACCAAAGGCAGACCGTGGCGTCGAAGACCCGAATGTCATGCTTGTTCGCCATCATGTACTGCCACAAACGGAACAGGCTGTGCTCCACGAAACGAAGGCTGACTTCATCTTCACGATTGTGGACATTGCAGCGAACCAGCAGCTGCCTGTGCGTCTCGAGCTTGGCCATCTTTTTGCTCGTGGTCGTTGGTGCATTAAGTATAGGATTGATCCGCGTTGGGGCATGGCGGCAGGAGAATCCGCGGATGGCTGCGGTAATACTTACGTTTGTGGTGGCGTTTCTTAGCGGCAGCGGTGTATGGCTGGCGCTCGGCTCGAGGCTGCGGCTTGCCGGGGATGTGCAGCGCAACGAACTGCTGAATCTGCTGGCATACACAGGCGTAGCGCTGCCGCTCGCGTTTGCGTCGGTGTTCTACCTGGTCGAGCTGATATAGCAGCCACGACAATGCTCCCGGGTCACCCCGGGAACAATCATGGCTGCTCGGCGCTCAGTTGTAGCCGCGAACGTAGCTCGAGTTGTCTTCTCCATCTTCGTTGGTGAACAGCTGGCTCGGAAAAGCGGCTGGCTGCGCAGCGAAGATTTCCTCGACGGGTTCTGTTTCGTCTTCGTCGTACATGTTTTTGAATCGGCAGGGTCGTGGCGCGGAAGTCTATTGATACCGATTGAAAATGCAATACCATTCTGCGAGTTTGCCTGGGATTTTCCTTGTTTTGTGCTGTGAGGCCGTTTTTTGATGCAGCTGCCGCTCGATCCAGACTCAATCAAAGGCTTCCTGCATCCCGAGGAAGGTGCGCGCCTGTACGACCTTGCGCTGACCGCGGCGCAGACGGGTCCTTGTCTGGAGGTTGGCAGCTATTGTGGAAAGTCCACGCTGTACCTGGGAGCGGCTTGTCAGGAGCGCGGCCAGGTTTTGTACGCCGTTGATCACCATCGGGGTTCGGAGGAGCATCAGCCCGGTGAGGAATACCACGATCCCGAGCTGTTTGATGCCGAGGCATCAAGGCTGGATTCCTTCCGCCAGTTCCGCGCGACGCTGGCGCGGGCAGGTCTGGAAGACTGTGTGATCCCGGTGGTTGCCAGTTCGGAGCTGGCCGGTCGTCACTGGATGACGCCATTGGCGCTGGTGTTCATTGATGGGGGGCACAGTCGCGAAGCCGCGTTCACCGATTATCGAACCTGGGCTGCCCATGTGATGCCCGGCGGCTATCTTGCCATCCACGATATATTTGAAGATCCGGCCGAAGGCGGTCAGGCGCCGTTCGAGATATACAAGCGCGGTTCAGCCTCGGGTTTGTTCGAGGTTCTGGTGAGCACCCGTACCCTGGGCGTGCTGCGCCGGCTCGGGTAGCGCCACGCGGGTGAACAACGACGCCGCAGGGGTGAGCCGATACAACGCATCGGCGGCGAGCAGCACCGCTCCTGCGGTCCAGGTTGGCCGTTCGTCGGGCCACATTACCTGGTCTTCGAACGCATAACCCGTCCACCAGGCGCCATCTTCTGCCTGATAGCGTGCCAGATTGTCGAACACGGCTTTGCCAGCCTGGAACAACCCGGCGCCAACGCACGCCATGGTAAGTTCGCACGACTCAGCCACCGTGACCCATGGCTGATCTTCCACGCAACGACATCCCAGATCGCCGGCAACGAACCTGTCCCAACCGGATTCGATTCGCTGCTGTGCCAGTTGACCCTGATACACGCCGGCGAGCACGGGGTAGAACCAGTCCATGGAATAGCGCGCCTTGCTCTCCCAGGTTCGATCGAAGCGCTCAGGGCGAGTGCGGATCGCGTGGCCGAGATCGTTTCGGGATTCAAACCAGGTGCCCGGATCTGCGCCGAGTTCCCGGGCGATATTCAGGCCGCACTCCAGGCTTTTGTAGATGGAACTGCACCCGGTGA
>JAYGEV010000398.1:0-9593 GCA_046582225.1 Pseudomonadales bacterium | reverse complement strand
TTCTTCGCGCTCGCTCACGCCGTGCCCGAACTCAAACGACTCCAGCAGATTGGCGGTGATAAACACCCAGAGGGTGTAAAGGTTTTGCTGGGGCCGGGCAGTGGGCTCGGCATGAGCGTGCTGATTGAACCGGGTGATGGGCAGATGCTGGTGTTGCCTTCCGAAGGCGGTCACGCCGATCTGGCCCCGGCCAGCCCGTTGGAGCTGGAAGTCCTGCAGATTCTGGGCGATCGCCTGCCACACGTGACCTGGGAGAGCGTTCTCTCCGGGCCGGGCCTGGTGAACCTGTATTCCGCGCTGTGTGCAATATGGGGTGTGGAGCAGGAAAACGTAACGGCGGAGTGGGTGACGGCCCAAGGGGTAAATGTCGACGAACCCATCTGCCACCAGGTACTCGAACTGTTCTTCGGCTTTCTCGGTTCCGCCGCGGGGAATCTGGCATTGACCGTTTGTGCGCAGGGTGGTGTATACATCGGTGGGGGCATTGTCCCCGCAATCGTTCGCTCAAACCCGGATTTTGCGGCGACCAGCCCGTTGCGGCGTCGTTTCGAGGAGCGCGGAAGGCTCACCGATTACGCTGCGTCTATCCCTCTGAAGGTGATCCTGGACGAGGATCCTGGCTTGCTTGGCGCCCTGGCTTGCCTGCCGTGACGCGCATGATCATGGCGTGCCGCGAAACTGTTGCAGCACCAGGCTGTATTCGTCCAGCGTGCGCAGAATCTCGTCTCGTTCCTCACTCCAGATGGTCAGGCACGCATGACCCACACCTTCGCGTTCAAGGTTGCGCAGCCCGTCGGGGTCTGTGGTTGCGCCTGCAATAACGACCTGAATCTCGTCGGGGTCACGATCGTGGCGCTCGAACGCGGCTCGCAACGGCGCGAGCATCTCGATGATCGACGAACGCCCGGTGATAGGCATCCAGCCGTCGGCGCAACGGGCTATGGCGTCGAAAGTACGCGGCCCTGTGCCGCCGACGATGACTGGCGGGCCACCGGGCTGCATCGGTTTGGGGAGCGCCCAGGAAGGTTCGAGACGAACGTACTCGCCGCTGAACGACGCTTGTGTTTCGGTCCACAATGCACGCATCGTGGCAAGGTATTCCTCCAAGCGTGGGCGGCGGCTTGCGAAGTCCACGCCATGGCTTTCGCCCTGCTCTTTGTTCCAGCCGTAGCCGACACCAAATACGACCCGTCCGCCCGACAGCTGATCGAGGCTTGCGATCTGTTTGGCCATCCAGACAGGGTCGTGCTGGGGTAGCAGAGTCACCGACGTTCCAAGCAGGATGCGCTGGGTTACCGCGCCTGCCATTGAGAGCGCGACGATCTGGTCGTGCAACCGGGAATAGAAATCCGGCAGCGGTTCGTTCTTGCCGGGTGGCGAACCAGGCCAGGGAGTTCGCCTTGAGATCGGAATGTGGCTGTGCTCGGGGACGAAGAGGCTGTCGAAGCCGCGCTCCTCGATCGCTTTCGCCAACTCAACGGGATGGATCGCGCGGTCCGTATCAAACATTGAGATCCCGACGTTCAATGTATGTTTCCGATGATAATGGGGCTAGGAACTCTGCTCGCGGCCGCGGGATTGAATGGCCGCTCTGCGCGCAGCAACCTTTTCCGGTCGCACTTCCGTGCGCCCGTGGGCTGTGCTCGCCTGGTGCTCGATTTCCAGACCTTCAGCCAGGGTCGCATGCCAGCCCTCATCCATAATGCGCTTGATCTCCCGACGAGTTTGAATGTCGGTGCTCAGGATGTCTTCGGCCAGCTGGCGACAGGTCGGCAGCAGGGCTTCGGGGTCCACTACTCGGTTGACCAGCCCCCACTCGCGCGCTGTCTGCGCGTCGAGGTAGTTTCCGGACAGCGACAGCTCCTTGGCTCGATTAATCCCGATCAGCCGAGGCAGCCGCTGGGACAGGCCCCAGCCCGGCACCACCCCGACCCGGGCGTGGGTATCGGCAAACTTCGCCTGGGTGGAGGCAATCAGAAAATCACACATCAGGGCCAACTCGAAGCCGCCGGTGATTGCGAATCCATTGACTGCGCCAATGACCGGCTGCGTCATCGCCTCAAGCGCTGCGCTGAGATCGCTGGTTGACGTTGCGGTGACGTCAATCTCCCCACCGAGTTCCTTCAGATCCAGCCCGACGGTGAAAGCCCGGCCTGCGCCTGTGAGGATTATCACCTCGGTATCGGCGTCAGTGGCGAGTTCGGTGAATACTTCCGCGATCCGGTTACGCAATGCGGCGGACAGGGCGTTTAGCGCCTCGGGGCGATTCAGCGTAACGGTCGTGATGCCGGAAGACTTTTCGATCAGAACCAGCTGGGAATCAGACACGTTGGCCTCTGCGGAAAATTGCCGGAAATCAGTGTATCAGACCGCTGTGGACTCGCTCACGGCGGTACTTGTAGGGTGGACAGTCGAGTCGGGGATCGACCATCGGTAATCGGCGGTGGATGCCGCGTCAGGGCAGTTTGGGTTTTGTGGAGATTCGTTGAAATGTACGAGCGAATGCAGTTCGCGGATTACATCGTAGGCTACGCGCTGCAAGCGAACACAGACTGCCTCCAGAAGCTGGCCGTGGCCGAAGAAGCCGCCGCGAGCGCCGCTGCGACCGAAGCGTTGTCGGCAAAGGACGTCCGCCAGCTCAGGCGCAACAGCGAGCGGCTGCTTTCCCTGTGGCAGATGATGCACTGGTCGGTGGGCAAGGCGCCGTATCGTTCCGGCGTCGCGAGACTCAAAGAGACACTGCAACTCCTGCCGGTTGGAAAACGCTGGGTCGAGGTGGCGGCACAACAGCTTCTGGTAAAGGTCGATGATTCGCGGTGCGAAACCGCCGTAGGGCTTGCACGCAAAGGGATAGTTGAGTTTGAGGCGGCCCCGGTAGCCGCCCATTGCGAACGTCTGAGTTGTCTGTACCAGGACGAGTCGGAATGCTGGCGCGATTATGCGCTGCTGCGCAAGGTTCAGGATTATGATCTGATCGAGCACGGAATCGGGCGTGCCTACGGCAAGTCGCGTCGACTCGGTATGCGCCTGCTCAAGCAACCGCAGAACCCCAAAACGCCTTCGGCGAGTTCATCGATGGGTGCGCCATAGCATCAGCCATCTGGAAGTTTTGCATCCGGCGCTGTCTGAGAGAAACAAAACCAGGGCCTGGTTTCTCGACCGCCTTGGGGCGAACCTGGAAAAGCAGCTTGGCGTGATGCGGTTTCGCTCCCTCGCGGGTGATCTGGATTTAAAACCCAAGGTCGTCTCGCGAATCGAGCGGCTGGCCGAGGTTCGCTGCCGGCGTCTGGCGGGTCAGACAGCCAAGCTTGTAGCCGATGCTTTTCAGGACAGCGACGAGGAGTTTATCCGCGCGATCGCCGGCGACGTCAAGAAGCTGGGATTGCAGGAGATCACATTGCTACCGATTGAAGGGGTTAAAAAAAATGAAGCGCAGTAGGAGGTGGATAGTGAGTGGCAGCTTGTCAGGTCTGGTTCGGCTACCACGATTGCTGGTGTTGGCAGGGTTGCTGATCGGGACGGCATGCGGCGCCAGCGCTGCGATTGCCGACGACTACAGCGCTCAGTGGGGACCGCAGATCGGGAGTCAGCTTCCGGTGTTGGAGGCATATGACCAGACCGGCACGTTGCGGAACCTGGACAACCTGTCCGGCGAGCAGGGACTGTTGCTGGTGTTGAGCCGATCAGCCGACTGGTGACCGTTCTGCAAACGCCAATTGGTCCAGTTGGCACAGTGGCGAGATCAATTTGCCGCCATCGGCGTTCAGGTTGCTGCGATGACGTACGACAAGCGCGCGTTGCTTGCGGAATTCCATCAGGCGGAGCAGCTTGGATTTCCGTTGCTGCAGGATGAAGACACCAGGCACGTGGATGCCTATGGGATCAAGAATGCCGATTACGAGCCAGGCCATCAAGGCTACGGCATACCGTCCCCGGGAATCATCTATGTTCAGAAAAGTGGCGAAATTGCGCTGAAGTTTGCGGTGCCCGGATACCGCGAGCGACCGCCAATGATCGAGGTCTACGAGTCCGTCAGAGACCAGGTTGCGGGTGCTGATTGATCTGACGCATTGATTTGCGCGCCACTCATCGCTTAAATGCGCATCTTTGACGTTTCAGGCCCGTTTCCGGCGGATAGGTGAGAAGTGGCGCATTGTTCATCGATGAGACGGATTAGACGCGTAGGCGCGCGAAGGCGATTGCTTGAGAAAGCTCTCAGGGCGATCGCATTGGCGGCTGTGGCGCTGGTGGCCGCCTGCAGCAGCGTGATGTCATCGGTCACCGAGGGGCTGGCTGAGAATCTCGCGAAGGCGATCCTGGATAATCCGGATCTGGAGATGGTCCGCGACGGCGCTCCTGCGTTCCTGATACTGATCGACGGTCTGCTTGCACAATCGCCCGACAGCGTGACGTTGTTGAGCCAGGCAGCGATGTTGAACTCCGCATATGCCGTTGCTTTTGTCAGTGATCCTGAGCGCAGCAACATGATGCACGACAAAGCACTTGGACTTGCGGAACAAGCCGTCTGCAAAGGTATTGCGAATGGATGTGGGTTGCGCGTGCGCAAATACGCGGACTATGAACTGTGGCTTGCCGGCCTCAACGCTCGTCAGGTACCGCTGATCTACCGATTCGGAAGTAGTTGGGCCGGCTGGATTCAGGCCCATTCAGATGATTTTGCAGCGATCGCGGAATTGGGGCGGGTTAAGGCTTTGATGTTGAGGGTCATCGATCTCGATGAAGGCTTCGACTATGGCGGCGCGCACATGTTTATGGGATTGTTCGAAACCGCATTGCCGCCGGCCCAGGGCGGCAGACCGGAACTTGCTCGCCGACACTTCGAGCGGGCCCTGGCGTTGTCAGATGGCGATCACATGCTCACCAAGGTGATGTTTGCCGAACAGTACGCCCGTTTGGTTTTTGACCGGGAGTTGCACGATCAGTTGCTCAATGAAGTAATTGCAACCGATCCGTCGGTGCCGGGTCTAACTTTAATGAACGTTGTTGCGCGGCAGCAGGCTGCCGAGCTTCTGGAATCAGCTGATGCGTATTTCTAAGCGACCTGTGTTGGTCATCCTTTTCGCCGTACTGCTGCTCGGCACGGTTGTCACAAATGTGCACGCGGTGGTGTTCAAGATTGCCACGGTGTCTCCCGACGGCTCGCTTTGGATGCGCTCGTTGCGACAGGCAGCCACCGACATTACTGCCAGCACAGAAGGCCGAGTGACCTTCAAGTTTTACCCGGGTGGCGTGATGGGGGACGACAAAGTGGTCATCCGCAAGATCCGGCTTGGTCAGCTGCATGGCGCGGTCATGACGATTGGCGCCCTGGAGCAGACCTACAGCGACATACAACTCTACAACCTGCCCATGGTGTTTCGCTCGCTGGATGAAGTCGACTATGTCCGTGACCGGATGGATTCGGTCCTTGTCAGTGGGCTCAAGGAGCACGGCTTTGTCGCGTTCGGTTTCGCAGAAGTCGGGTTTGCCTACGCGATGTCCCGGGTTCTGGTAAGCGCCGTGGCGGATGTGCAGGCGCAGAAGGTCTGGGTGCCGGATGGGGACGAGGGTGCGAAACGCACGCTCGTGTCGTTCGGCATTGCGCCGGTTCCTTTGAGCATTGCAGATGTGCTCAGCGGTCTTCAGACCGGGCTGATCAACGGGGTCGCCGTGCCTCCGGTGGCAGCCATCGCACTGCAATGGCACACCCAGCTCGAATACGTACTCGATCTGCCGTTCATGTACATCTATGGAACATTCGTTATCCACGAGCCTCGGTTCGCGAAGCTGTCCCAAGCAGATCAGGCAGTCGTACATGCCGTCATGGGTAAACTTGTACGCGATGTCAACGCGCGCAATCGGAAAGATCACGAGCGGGCGGTAAAGGTCCTTCAGGCCCAGGGGCTTGCCTGGCAGGCGCCTCAGACCGGTGAGATTGTCGAATGGCAGACCTATGCCGATCAGGCTTCGATTGATCTGGTTGACGACGGCATCGTATCCGAGGCGCTGTACGAGGCGCTGATAGAGAATCTCACAGCGTATCGAGAAAGCGTTGATTGAAACGCTGTCCCGCTATATGCGCCTGGTAGAGAGCGGGTTCCTGGTCGGGATGCTCGCGGTGATGATTTCGCTGGCCGCCTACCAGGTGATCGCTCGCAATTTCTTCGACACGGGAATTCTGTGGGGTGATTCCATGGTCCGCGTCGGGGTGTTGTGGATCACGTTGCTCGGTGCGATGGTGGCGTCGCGCGACGACACACATATCCGCATGGACCTCCTGTCACAGTTTGTTGATGACTCGTGGCGCAGGCACCTGCGCCGGTTTGGCAGTGTGTTCACATGCGTGGTCTGTGGCGTGTTCGCCTGGCACAGCTTCAGGTTCGTGCAGATGGACTACGAATATCAAGTCATGGCGTTTGCCCAGGTGCCGGCCTGGTTGTGCGAATCAATCATGCCCGTTGGTGCTGGCGTAATGTGCCTTCGATATTTTCTGCTCGTGTTCAAGCCGGCGTGATCTGGGTTGGAACCATCCTCGTTGTGATTGCCGGGCTGGCAGGCGCACCGCTGTTCGCCGTGGTGATGGCCGCAGCCATGCTGGGCTTTTTGTCTGCGGACATCGATCTCGCCATCGTTGCCATCGAGGTCTATCGAATCGTCGATACGCCGTTGTTGATGGTGCTGCCGTTGTTCACCTACAGCGGCTATCTGCTCGCTGAAGCGAAAACCTCTGAACGGCTCGTAGATCTTGTCCAGAGTATGTTTGGCTGGCTCCCGAGCGGTCTTGCCATGGTGGGGTTTTTAGCCTGTGCGGCGTTTACCGCGCTCACGGGTGCGTCCGGGGTAACCATCGTTGCGTTGGGTGCCCTGTTGCTCCCGGCGCTGGTGCAATCGGGGTACACCGAAAAGTACGCATTGGGATTGGTGACGACATCGGGAAGTCTCGGTCTTCTGCTGGTTCCTTCAGTACCGCTGATTCTTTATGGCATCGTTGCCCAGCAACTGGATGTCGGCGAACCGTTTACCATCTTTGAGCTGTTTGCAGCGGGCGTGCTGCCGATGCTGTTGATGCTGACTCTGCTCATTGTCTGGACGTTGTGGCGACATCGCGGCGGAAAAATTCCGCGAGTCGCATTTTCACGCAAACGATTGTGGGCTGCTCTCAAGGCGGCACGCTGGGAACTGCCGCTGCCGATCATCGTTCTGGGTGGAATCTATTCAGGCTATTTCGCGGTGTCGGAGGCGGCTGCGGTCACGGCCGTTTATGTGACCCTTGCCGAGGTGGTTCTTTATCGCGAAGTGCGCTGGCGCGAATTGCCCAAGGTCATGCTGGACTCGATGGTCATGGTGGGTGGCATTCTGCTGGTCCTTGGCGTGGCTCTGGCGTTTGCAAACTTTCTGGTCGATGCGGAGGTGCCGCAGAAGCTCTTCGACTACACCCAGACCCACATTCAGAGCAAGCTCGGATTCCTGTTGTTGCTGAACATAATGCTGCTGGCTCTGGGCGCCATGCTCGACATTTTTTCGGCGCTGGTCATCGTTGTTCCACTCATTCTGCCGGTGGCGGTTGGCTACGGCATTCACCCCGTACACCTGGGGATCATCTTTCTGGCCAACATGCAGATCGGCTATTTTACGCCGCCAATCGGGATGAACCTTTTCATTGCGAGCTATCGATTCGGCAAGCCCCTGCACGAGCTGTATCTGGCCAGCTGGCCGTTCATGGTCGTGCTGTTGATTGCGCTGTTGCTGATCACCTATGTGCCGTGGATCAGCCTGGTATTCATCCGATGAGACACCGGGCGCTGCGTATGTGCCGCATCGCGTTGTTGGTGACGACGATGCTCTGGGGCGGGGCCGCGGCAAGCGCGGCGGCAAGCGCTGAGGTGGCCGCCGATGACGTATCGTTGCGAATCGATGAATTCCACGCGGTGTTGCTCGAGGTGATGCGCTCGGGGCAGCAGTTTGAAGGTCGAGCCGCTACCCTCGCTCCGGTGGTAGGTGAGTTGTTTGACATACCCACGATCTCCAGAATCAGCCTAGGTCGAAGCTGGAAGACATTGGATGAGACGTCGCAAAACGATTTCTCCGTGCTGCTCGAAGAACTCATCGTCGCTACCTATGCTGATCGCTTCGAGAATTTCAGCGGTCAGTCCTTTCATCGTCAAAGCGTAGAGACCGCGCGTCGCGGATGGGTGGTTAAAACGGAGCTTGAGAAATCCGACGGCGAGCGCGTGAACCTGGACTACTATTTCCGGGGTGGGAAGGTGTTCGACGTAGTTGCCGATGGTGTCAGCGACCTGTCGCTGCGGCGGGCGGATTACAACAGCATCATCAAGACACAAGGGTATGACCAGCTCCTGTCGCACATCCAAAAAAACATCGCCAAGCGCAAGGTCGAAGATGCAGAGGACTAGGGCTCTGGCAATCATCGGGTTAGTGCTGGTGTCCGGGTGCGCCTCGCTCGAGGGGCCACAGTACGGTGTCTTTGATCCCTACGAGCGGGTAAATCGAGCGATCTATGCCGCGTCGGACTGGATAGACAGAAAGGCGTTGACGCCTGTGGCGCGTGGTTACCAGAAAATTACTCCTGGCTGGTTTCGCGGCGGCGTGGAGAACTTCTTTTCGAACCTGCGGGAAATTAACAGCGCCGTGAACGGGTTGTTGCAGGGCAAGCCCGCATCTGCCGGTACGGATCTGGCGCGGATTGCGATTAACAGCACCGTTGGGATTGGCGGGCTGGTGGATGTTGCCGGGCGCAACGGGCTGGTCCATCAGGAAGAGGATCTGGGCCAGACGCTGGCGGTCGCTGGAATTACCAGATCCCGGTACATCTACCTTCCGGTGATTGGCCCGTCGGCGATTCGTGATGCGCCTGCTGCGGTAGTCAACTCGGCGTTGCCGCGGCTGCTCCTGGGCAGTGTTTATACCTGGTGGGTAGGGTTGCTGGATGTAATCAGCTCACGCGCCGAAGTCCTTACCGCGACCGATGTGCGAGATGCATCTGCACTGGATCCCTATGCTTTTACCCGGGAGGCCTACTATCAGCGTCGCAAGTTTCTCATCTTCGATGGGGATCCGCCGATGGATGATTTCTTTTCTGATGATTTCGACGAATTTGACGACGAACCCTAAGGCACCCGGTGATGGCTAGGCGCTGGCTGCTATCGTCTCTGGAACGCTGGGTCGCAATGGTCGCGAGGAATGCGTGGCTGACTTTGTCACTCCTGAGTCTGGTTACGGTCTTGCTCGGGTGGGTGGCTGCCGATCGTTTTCAGATGAATTCCAATCTCACCGACCTGATTCACCAGGAGGGATCCTGGCGCGACGACTTCGACGCCTACAAAGAGCAGTTTCCTGATCTTGTCGAAACCGCCGTGGTCGTCGTCTCCGGTACCTCCTTTTCGGCCGTGGAGCAGGTAGCGAAACGGGTCGAGTCGAAATTGCGTGAGCAGGACGCGTTTTTCCGCGCAATATCAGCGCCGCAGAATGATCCGTTTTTTCGCCGCCATGCGTTCCTCTATCTGGATTTGGACGAACTCGATGACATGGCCGATCGCCTGGCTGAAGCGCAACCGATGCTCACAGCGGTGGCG
>JAYGEV010000379.1:0-12771 GCA_046582225.1 Pseudomonadales bacterium | reverse complement strand
TTGATGGCGTAGTCCGCGCGTGAGCCAGAGCGCAATGATGGGCAGGAACACCAGCACGATGGGCAGCGCGAACGACATCCAGCTGGCGAACCCCATCTGCTCCTGGCCAAGCTCGTTGAAGATCCCCATGAAAACCATGTTTGGCGGTGTGCCGATGGGGGTTGCAATGCCGCCGACACTGGCCGCGTAGGCGATTCCCAGCAACAACGGCGTCGCAAGCTTCGGATCCTCGGCCTTTTCCAGCACCGCCAGGGCTACCGGCAGCAACATCAGGGTTGTGGCGGTGTTTGAAATCCACATGCTCAAGAACGCGCTGGCGGCCATGAATCCGAATACCAGGCGGCGGCTGCTGCTGCCACCGAACGCGCGCACCATGGTTAGTGCGATCCGACGGTGCGCACCGTTGCGTTCCAGTGCGGTGGACAGAATGAAACCGCCGAGCAGCAACAAAATCAGCGGGTTGCCGTAAGCCTCACCAACCCGCTGTGGCGTCACCACGCCCAGCAATGGCAACAGGGCCAGGGGCAGCAGCGAAGTCGCCGGAATGGGAATCGGTTCAAATATCCACCACACCACGCAGATGACCGTTACGCCAAGGGCTATCGCAGCATCTGCAGAAAAACCCGCCCGATACATGAGGTATCCAATCAACAATGCGAGAATGGGTCCCGCCGAAAGGGCGATTTTCTTGGTTTTTGAAGTCGACATCGGGGCGCAAGATTGCCAACGGTAATCTCCGAACGCAAGGCGGTTGAGGGAGGCGAAGACAGGTATGGCGGCAAACTACTACTGGTACGATCTGGAAACCTCGGGAACTAACCCGCGTTGGGATCGCGTTGTGCAGTTCGCCGGCTTTCGCACCGACCTGGATCTCAACCCTATTGGTGACGAGTACTGCACCTATGTCGAGCTTCCCGACGACGTGCTTCCCAATCCTGATGCGACCCTGGTTACCGGTATCACCCCGGCTCGAACCCGTGCCGAGGGGATAAGCGAATGGCAGGCGTTGAGAAAGGTCGAGCAACTCTTCAGTGAGCCGCAGACCTGCGTTGCGGGCTACAACAGCCTGCGCTTCGATGACGAGTTCATCCGCTACGGATTCTACCGAATGCTTATGGATCCATATGCGCGAGAATGGAAAAACGGCAACTCGCGCTGGGATATCATCGATCTGGTGCGTGCTACCGGTGCTCTGCGCAGGGACGGTATTGAATGGCCCGTCGACGACGATGGACTACCGGTGTATCGGCTGGAGTTGCTTACCAAAGCCAATGGGCTGGATCATGGACACGCGCATGATGCGCTGTCGGACGTGCGCGCGACGGTGGCGCTTGCGCAGCTGATCAAGCGGCAACAACCGAAGCTGTTCGGCTACTACTTCGATGGCCGGTCCAAGAAAAACGTGCGGCAGTTGCTCGAACCGTATGGATCGCGCGTTTGTCTGCATGTGTCCGGCATGTACCCGCGAACCCGGTACTGTGCGGCGCCTGTGGTATCACTGGGTCGGCACCCGAAGAACAGCAACTCCATCATCGTCGCAGATCTATCTCAGGACGTGGAGCCGCTGATCAACTGGTCAGCGGAACGTATCAGGGAGAATCTTTTTGCAGTCAAGCCGGAAGCTCGACCGCCGCTAAAAGAGATTCGAATTAATCGCTGTCCGTTCGTCGCGGGCCTCGAGGTACTCAACGACGAGAACTGGTCGCGGATCGGTTTTGATAAGCGCCAGATCAAGGAAAATCGACGCAGGCTCGCCAAGCCCGGCGTTGTCCGCAAACTCATGCGTGTATACGGTGATCACACGCCAGACGCGGCCGCGGATGTCGAGGCCGCTCTGTACGACTCGTTTCTCCAGGATCAGGATCGTGACCGGTGCAGAAGTTTTCACGATGAAGTCGAATCCGGAGCATGGGTTAATCTGGACTATGTCGACAAGCGGCTTGAGCCGCTTGTTGGGCGCCTGAAGGCTCGTAGCTTCGCCGATCGAATGACTCAGGATGAACGTCGGCAATGGCACGAATTTGTGTCTGCCAAGCTCGGTGCAGACGAAGCTCCGTGGCTGACGCTGGCGAGTTTTTCTGAGCGCATTGCCACGCTGCAGGGTCAACTACCGGAAGATCCGGTCCGTGCTGAACGCCAAACTCGGTTAATGACCGAACTTGCTGGATATGGCGATCACCTCCAGCAGAAATACGTTGCCTGACGATGGTGGAGCCGAACTTCTGTGTGCAGTTTGCTGGCGTAGAAAAGAGCTTCACGCCCGGATCGAGGGTTCTCGACGACGTTACGCTCGACCTTCCCGGCAATGCGACTACGGCGGTGGTCGGCGCGAGCGGAAGCGGTAAAACCACGCTGTTGCAGCTCGTAAATGCGGTGATCACCGCTGATGCGGGCGAGGTTCGGGTGTTTGGAAACAAAATCCCGGTCCACAATCTCGTCGCGTTTCGCCGCAGGATCGGATACTCCGTGCAAGGTGCGGGCCTGTTCCCGCATATCCGGATTCGCGACAACGTTACCTTGCTTGCGAAACTGGAGCGCTGGGACCGAGCGCGCATCGAAGCCCGTTTCAAGGATCTGCTGGATCAGATGGGGCTGCCCCTGGATGTCGCGGGTCGTTACCCGGGCGAGCTTTCTGGTGGTCAGCAGCAGCGCGTTGGCCTGTGTCGTGCGCTCATGCTCGAGCCTCAATTGCTGTTGCTCGATGAGCCGTTTTCGGCAGTTGATCCAATCACCCGCGTGGGCATCTATGAACGGTTTGAGGAGGTTCGCCAGCAGGCGGGCGTGAGCACCTTGCTGGTGACCCACGATATGCGCGAAGCGGTGCGCCTGGCGGAACATCTGGTCATTCTGCGAGACGGAAAGGTTCTGCAGGCCGGCCCGACCAGCCAGGTTCTCGCTTCACCGGCAGACGACTACGTTGCAAAGCTTGTCACGGAGCAACTGTGATCGCCGCCGCGCTCCGAAATGTAACGTTTGCGCTGATCTTTAGCGTAGTCTGCGGGCATGCGTTCGGCGCGCCTGTTCAAGGCGCGCCGGTCCGAGATGAATCGGCACCGATTCGGGTGGCGTCGAAAAACTTCACCGAGTCCTATGTACTTGCTGAAATCGCTGCTCAGGTTCTGGAATCCGCCGGATTCGCGGTTGAGCGCCGTTTTGGACTCGGTGGCACGCTGATCTGCTACCAGGCACTGGTCAACGACGAGATCGACCTCTATATCGAGTATACGGGTACGCTGAGCCAGGCGATTCTCGAACTCCCCTTGGATACCAGCCTGACCGATCTGAACCTGGCCCTTATGAGCCAGGGGCTGGAACTGCTGCCGACGCTGGGATTCAACAATACCTATGCGATGGCAGTGCGGCGGGAGGTTGCCGAGCGCTTGCAGCTGGAGACGATCGGCGACCTGCGAGGTCACCCCGAACTCAACGTGGTTGTGAGTCACGAGTTTCTCGAGCGCAGCGACGGATGGCCGGGATTATCGGCGAGGTATGGATTGTCCGGACAGGTCCTGGGCATCGAGCACGGCCTGGCTTATCAGGCGCTGCAGGACGGGTCCATAGATGTCACCGACGCATATTCCACCGATGGTGAGGTCAGGCGCTACGATCTGGTTCTGCTCGAGGACGACAAAGGCTTCTTTCCACGTTACCTGGCCCTGCCGCTGACGCGACGCGGTCTGCCTGATGGCGCCAGGCAGGCGCTCGTTGCGCTGGCCGACACGTTAACGGATTCACGGATGCAGGCGCTCAACGCAGAGGTCGCTTTCAACGGAAGCTCGTTTGCGAAGGTCGCCAGATCGTTCCTGACCGAGCGCGGGCTCGTCAACGCGGCCTTAGCAAGTACCCCGCTTGTGGATCCATTGTGGCCGGATCTGAGGCGCAACACGTTGCAGCATTTGAAGCTCACCGGGTGGGCGATGCTTGGCGCGATTGTGATTGGCGTTGGCTTGAGTCTTGCTGTGTTTCGAGTGCCTGCGCTGTCCCGTACGGTGACCTATGTTGCGGGCATTATGCAGACGATCCCGTCCATAGCCTTGTTGGCGCTGATGATTCCGGTAATGGGAATAGGCCCACGGCCTGCGATAGTCGCGTTGTTTCTCTATTCTCTGTTGCCGATCCTGCGCAACACGATCACCGCCCTGACGACGATTGATCCGACTCTGACCCGGGTTGCACTGGCAATGGGACTGTCCAATGCCGAGCAGTTACGCTATGTGTACGTACCGCTGTCGCTGCCCGCCATGTTGGCCGGAATTCGCACCGCTGCGGTAATCAGCATCGGCACCGCTACCCTGGCCGCCTTCATCGGTGCCGGCGGGCTCGGTGATCCAATCGTAACCGGGCTCGCGTTGAACGATGTCGGTCTCATTCTTCAGGGCGCTGTTCCGGCGGCCCTGCTGGCGATCGTCACCGAGCTGATTTTTGAGCTGATCGAACGAGTTGCGCTGCCCGGACATCTGCGCGGTTCCCAGTAGGCCCGCAAGTTTCTACAGGTTCGCCAGATACGCGTCGTAGGCAGCTCGACGTGGGTCGAAATCGATGTCGGTGGGCGCATCCGCAACGATACCGATGAACCAGTCCTCAGTGCCGGTGATCGTGCGAACCGACACCAGGTTGTCCTGCCAGGGGTAAGGCTCGACACGAAAATAGTGGGCGGGTGAATCGCCGCCGAACAAGCCTGCAGCGCGATGTTCCGCAATGGCCTGGGTCACATCTGTCGGCGCGTCATGGTGGTTGGCGAATGCCAGTTGTGCGGCCATGTCCTGACGGTGGAGGATCAATGCCCTGAGCATGCTGCCGTCGCTGCGCAGCAGCATCAGCCCCGGCGGGTCATCGACCAGGTAGTATTCCACCAGCCTTTCCTCACTCATCAGTTTTCCCACCCACTGCGCAATGGCGGGGTCGACCAGGAACCTCGGCGGATCGATGGACAACGTGTTGCGAAGGCGCAAGGCCGCGTTCGCTTGCGTCGTCCGGGATGCCACTGAACGAGTGATGCAGACGCGCTACAATGTCTGAATTCATGCTACGCCGATAGTGTTGCGCTGATTCCGCGATTAAGTCGCGCATCGTGGTGGGAAGGCGCACGACGAATTTGTAAGGCTTTTCTTTCATCGCTGAGCAACGTCCCGGCAGATATCGGGCGAGAGTAGCGCTGTAGCTGACGGCCGACAAGAGATGGCAAAGTGATATCAGATCCGACGGCATGCAGCCGCTGAGCACCGATAGCATCCGGCTTGCGGCGACCATCGCGCTGGTGCGCGACAGCGCTTCGGGGCCCGAAGTGTTTATGTTGCAAAGGCCAGCCGGCGTAGATTTTCCGGACCTGCACGTATTTCCCGGTGGCAAGGTGGATGCCGCCGATTTCGCGCCGGAGATCGTCGCCGATTTCGATGACCTTGTTGCCAGCCGCAAGCTCGGTCTGTCGGCTGGAGGCCTGCGTTACTGGGTCGCCGCTATTCGAGAGTGTTTCGAGGAGTGCGGGGTGTTGCTGGCGGATCGGGGCTGCGAAGTGTTTGCCCCGGGTTCGGAAACCGAGGCGGCTCGGTTCACCGCATATCGACACTCACTGGTGGCCGGCGAGATTGATTTCGCTTCGCTGTGCGGTTCCGAAGGCTTGACCATTCAGGCTGGTCGAGCGTATTACTTCAGTCACTGGGTTACCCCCGAAGTGGCACCGCGCCGGTTTGACACACGGTTTTTCATCGCCGAAATGCCTGCCGGCCAGTTCACCGATGGCCACGCCTGGGAAACGGCCGACGAAGCCTGGGTCGCGCCCGGGCAGGCGTTGGAATACGTTGCCGCGGGTCGCTGGCAGATGATCGCGCCCACCCTGATAACGCTGAAGAGTATCGTCGAGTACCCCGATGTCGCCTCCATACTTGCGGCGGTTGCGGCAGAATCTCATTTACCGGAGCTGACCGCTGATCTGTCGCATCAGGGCATGCATCCGTTGCGATAGGGACCAAGCTGTGACTTACGATCCATGAGCTGGATTCTATCGGTTGAAGGCCTGCACAAACGCTATCTGGACGGCGCCAGCGAGCGGCGAGTGCTGGATGATGTTTCCTTTCAACTGAGTGCCGGTGAGGTGCTCGCAGTGTGCGGGCCAAGCGGATCGGGGAAATCCACACTGCTCAATCTCATTGCCGGGCTCATGCCCGCGGACGCCGGCGTCATCAAGTTGCAGACGGCCGGGCGCGAAGTGGATATCGCGGCGCTGGATCCGGCCGCCCGCACCCTGATCAGGCGCAGACATCTGGGTTACGTGTTCCAATTCTTCAATCTGGTGCCAACGCTCACCGTTCGGGAAAATGTTCTGCTGCCGCTGGAACTGGCGGCGCGAGCTGATCTGCGCGGCGAGGCGCTCGAACGTCTCGAGGTGCTGGGGCTTGGCGATCATTTAGACGATTTTCCGGACAGCCTGTCGGGCGGCGAGCGCCAGCGCACGGCAATCGCCCGGGCTCTGGCCCACCGTCCGGCGCTGGTGCTTGCCGATGAGCCCACCGGAAATCTCGATGTTGCGAACGGTGATCTGGTGGCCGAACTGTTGTGGCGGGAAACCCGTGCTCAAGGCTGCGCGCTGGTGGTGGCAAGTCACAATGAGTCGATGCTGGCCGCTGCTGATCAGGTGGTGCGCCTGGGCGGCTCATTGCGTTGAGCCTGCTCGCAATCAGCCAGCTGCGGTTCCTGAAGCATACGCCCTGGTCCACGCTGACCGTGCTGATGGGTATTGCGCTTGGGGTGGCCTCGGTGGTCGCGGTGCATCAGATCAGCCTGCGGATCACCGATTCTCTACAGGGAGCAACTCCACCCCATCTCGCCGGGCTGACACATCTCCTGGAAGTGGAATCCGGAACCACCACCGCGAATGACTACTTCGATCTGCGTGAGCGCTGGCGGGGAGGCGAGTTGCCTGGGGTGCGCGCGCTGCTGCCAATCATCGAGGGTCAGCTGAACGTCGGTGGGCGTCGCGCGCTCCTGTTCGCGACAGACTGGTTGGCGGCCGACGGGTTGCGCGCAGAATCGACGGCGACAAATGGTGCCCGGCCCGGGTGGGAATCGGTTGTCGTGGATTCGAGCTTCGGCCTGGCGGCCGATGATATCCTGACGATCGGCGGCAGAGAATACCGCGTCACCGCGGTGGTCAATGCCGGAACTGGTGCGGCTGTTTTCGCAGATATCGGTACGGGGCAGGTTCTGCTGGGCGTCGGCCCTGAAGTCATCAGCTATGTTGGGGTCGCCAAAGCCGACCCATTCAGACGCGTAAAAAACGTTGTTGAAGCGCTGCTGCCCGGGATGTCGGCAGGATTCGAAGACCGCCTTGCAGCGTGGCCCGTGGACGGCTGGCGGGTTCGCCGGGTGGAGCCGGAACTGCCGATGCTCTCGTTCGCCAATTCGGTCATTTTCAATCTGGGAGCGTTGGGGTCGCTTGCCCTGGTGGTGGCCTGGTTCCTCATTTATCAGGTCGGCGTGATCTGGCACCGTCGTCGGCGCGCGCTCATGGATCGACTCTTCGCGATGGGCGTCAGCCGGGGCGAATTGACGCGTAGCTTCGTGGCCGCGTTTGTCCTGCTGGGTGTCGTGGCCACCGTGCTGGGACTTTTCGCGGGATTATTGCTGGCCCGGGTTCTGAGCGACATCTCCAGCGCCGGGTTCGAGGTTCCGGGCTCGATGCCGGGGCTGACGATCTGGATAGTGGCGAAGGCGACGGTTTCGGGCGTTGTGGTGAGCGGCCTGGGTGGCTGGTTGGCATGCCGGCACGAGTGGTCACGAGAGGATTTGGCGACGCGCGGGCGAATGGGTCGATGGCTTGCCCCGATCGGCTTGAGCATATTGCTGATTGCGGGAATTGCGCTGCCCGAGAGCGGCATGTTTGGCGGGTTCGCTGCGGTCCTGGCGGTGAGCCTGCTGGTGATGTTCTGTGTTCGACCGCTGCTGGAGCACCTTCGCCATATCAGCGTCAGGCTGCCCGGGCGGCTGCTCACCCGGATCGGCCTGCGCGAGGTAGCCTGGTATCCCCACGATCTCAGCATTGCTATAGGCGCCCTGTCGCTGGCCATTGCCACCAGCATGGGCGTGGGGCTGATGGTCGATAGTTTTCGGGCAGACTTTTCCAACATGCTCGACCAGCGGCTGGCCGATGATTTATTCCTGGACGGAGACGGACAGGATCTGTCAGCGGTGCTCGAGTGGCTTGCGATCCAGCCCGACGTAGCGCGCTTTCAGGGCTACGGGCGCAGCCGTGAGCGACTGCAGGGAGAGCCCGTTGAACTCGGTTTCACGCGGTTTTCGGTACGGGAAAGCGCGCGCTACGGTTTGGCCCGCGAGCTTGTTGAGGGCGAGGTAATAATCAGTGAGCGACTGGCCGAATCGTTTGCCCTGAGTGTCGGTGATGGCGTTGAAATGAAGGGACGGCAGTTGCGGGTGGTTGCGGTGTTCAGCGGGTTTGGTGATTCCGGCCGCCGCATGCTGATCGATGAGCAAACCGCCAGGCACCTGGGGGTGAACATCATCTACGACCGGGTGAGCATATCCGGCGACGCTGGCGAGGGGCCTGCGGCACAACTTGGAAGTCGGATTCTCAGCCGATTCGGGAGTGAACTCTCCTCGCTGCGCATTCAGCCGCGCGGCGAGATGCGTAAGCTGGCGCTGGATATCTTCGATCGTACCTTTGCGATCACCACGGCGTTGACGCTGCTGGCGTTACTGGTGGCGGTAATCGGCATGTACAACGCTCTGCAAGCGCTGCGATTGAACCAGGCGCCGAGTTATCGATTGCTCGATGCGCTGGGGGTGGGTGGCCGCGAGCAAACCCGTATAGCGCTACTCCGGGCCGGGACGGTTGGATGCGTGGCAGTGATGCTGGCGCTGCCGCTGGGCATCGCGATGGCGTGGTTGCTCTGCAACGTCATCAACCCGCGTGCGTTTGGTTGGAGCCTGAATTTGCGTTTCTCCGCGGTCGAGGTGCTGATGCCAATGAGCCTGGGATTGCTGGCCGCCCTGGCTGCCGGATTGCTGCCGTTGCCGTTGTCGGAACGTCATGAGGAGTCATGATCATGTCGAGTGTTGAACCGTGAGCACGGCGCGCCGGGCACGCAGCTTGATGGTTGTAGCCGTGTCTTGCATCCTCATCGCGTGTGAGGCGCCGTTGCCGCGCGATTCGGCGATGGCGGGCCAGCTGCGGTTGGGGGCGGTGCTCGGAGGCGAGAACAGCGAGGGGTTCGACCGCGCAGTCGAGGTGCGAACTTTTGTATTCCCAGCCGACCATGGCCCCCACGATCGCTTTCGAACCGAATGGTGGTATCTCACGGTGATGCTGACCAACGAATTCGGCGCTGAATTCGGCGTTCAGTTCACGGTATTCCGCCAGGCTCTCAAAGCGCAGGCCCAAACTGACAATCCCTGGCAGACACCTCAGCTGTACATGGCGCATGCCGCGGTCACCGCGGTGCGCGAACAACGCCACTGGGAAGCACAGCGCCTGACCAGGGCGCATCCTCGACTCGCTGGCGCAACCGCTTCACCGTTCAGAATCTGGGTGGACGGGTGGGAGTTGCGTGGCCGCAATGAGGCGTTTGCAGCGCAACGCCTGGAGATCATCACCGAGGAATTCCAGGTGGCGCTGGACCTTGATGTTGACAAAGCTCCGGTGCTGCAGGGCGACCGAGGATTGAGCGCGAAGGGGCCCGGACAGGCGTCCTACTACTATTCAGTGCCGCGGTTGGCTGCAACCGGCACGCTCAGGATCGGCGAGGTTGTCCACCAGGTGCGAGGTAGCGCCTGGTTGGACCGGGAGTGGAGCACGAGCGTGTTGTCCAGCGATCAACTGGGCTGGGCCTGGTTTGCTCTGCAGCTTGATGATGCAACCGAATTGATGGCTTTTCGGCTGCGCCGCGACGACGGCGCTCGTGACCCGTACGACCAGGGACTTTTTGTGGATGCAGCCGGCGTGGGGCAGCCACTGAAGGTTGAAGATTTCGAGCTTGAACCCGAGATTTACTGGACCGACGAGCGCGGTGTCAGCTGGCCGCTGCAGTGGCGCCTGACGCTCGGCGAGCGTTTGTTGCGGATACGAGCCGCAGTGGCCGATCAGCGGATGGATACCGCCATTGTTTACTGGGAGGGCCTGGTGGGTGTATTTGATCAATCGGGCAAGCGCATCGGCAAGGGTTACATGGAACTCACGGGATACGGAACATGACCGACCAATCGGATCTTGAGTGGCAGCGCGTCGATTCGCAGTACGGCGAGGATCTGATCCTGTTCAGGTCGCGCTTCGACGAGATGCGCAATCCGCGCAACGGGCTGGTGTTGCGCCGACTCGTGCTGGAATCTGTGGATTGGGTCAACATGGTTGCCCTGACTGAGACTGGACTGTCGGTCATGGTGCGTCAGTTCCGCTTTGGTGCGCGCTACGCAACCTTGGAAACCCCCGGCGGCATGGTCGATCCCGGTGAGGATTCATTCACCGCTGCGCGCCGGGAACTCAAGGAGGAGACCGGTTATACCGGCGGTGACTGGGAGTATCTGGGAGCCGTCGAGCCGAATCCTGCATTTCACGACCATCTATGCCATCACTGGCTCGCTCGAGGGGTGATTGCCAGCCAGGAACCGGAGCCCACCGATGGAGAAGCGATCGAGGTGGAGCTGATGTCGCAGGCCGAGGTCACCGCGGCGGTGCGCGATGGTGTGATCAGGCACGCGCTGGCGCTGTCAGCGCTGTCCCGCGTCTACGACCTGTGGCCGCGGCCGTTTATCCATCCGGCGCCTGATTGCCAGGACGAGGGCTAGGCTCATCGACAAAAAAACGTCACAATTGACGGCCATACCGGACCATTCAGCGGGGACAGCAGTGGTATGAGTGAAAGTGGTGCTCTGGATACGTCCAGCCCTCGAGAGTCGTTCTTCAATTTGCTCAATCGCAAAGATTCTGAGCCGGAGCTTGTGGGTGCCTCGATTCTTCTGGTGGACGACAAGCCTGAGCTGTTGACCAGCCTCGAGCAGCTGATCCTGCTTCACGGGTACCAGCCGGACAAGGCGCTCGGCGGCCAGGAAGCCCTGGATCAACTGGCCGAGAAACGCTACGACGTCGTCCTTCTGGACCTGATCATGCCCGGTGTCAGCGGTCATGACGTTTTGGAGTACGTGGCCAACAACGGACTTGGTTGCAAGATTGTCGTGGTCAGTGGAGATTCGAGCTTCAGCGGGGTGAAGCACGCGCTGCACTGTGGTGCTTTAGACTTCGTGAAAAAACCTTATGAAGCCGGCGAGCTCATCGCGACCATGGAAACCGCGCTACGCCAGAGTCAGCTTGAAACCCAGGATCAGGTGATGGAGGAGCAGCTCCAGGATTCCGAAAAACTGCACAAGTTCATCGTCAACAACTCACCCGATCTGGTGTACATGCTCGATCGCAACGGGTGCTTCACATTTCTGAATGATACGGTGGAGAGCTTGCTTGGCTATGCAAAAGAGGAATTGCTCGGCAAGCACTACACCGAACTGGTTGACGAAGACCACCTCGACATTGCGCGCAACATCTTCAACGAACGCCGATTTGGCGGCCGCGCCATTGCCAACGCCGAATTGCGACTGAAGAGTCGACTGGGACGCCGCGGTCCGCAATTGTTTCATGCCAAGAGCGTGTGGATGGAACTGACCGCAATGGGCGTGTATTCGGATACCCGCGAGCGCACGCGCGGTAACTTCGTGGGGACCATGGGCACCGCCCGGGACATCAGCGAGCGCAAGGAAGCAGAAGACGTAATCAACTTTCAGGCATACCACGATCTGCTCACTCATCTGCCCAATCGAGCGCTGTTCAAGGACCGGCTGTCGCTCGCGATCGCCCAGGCCCGACGCAACAAGCGCAAATTGGCGGTGATGTTTCTGGATCTCGACCGCTTCAAGCTGGTCAACGATACGCTCGGTCACAGCATGGGTGATCGGCTGCTCAAGGCGGTCGCTAATCGTCTGCAGAGCTGCCTGCGAAGCGGCGACACGCTATCGCGGTTCGGTGGCGACGAATTCACACTGTTGCTGCCTGAAGTTCGAACCCGCGACGATGTGGTGGTGATCGCCAGCAAGATTCTGGATCGTCTCAACGGCGCGTTCGTGATTGACGGCCACGAGCTGTTCGTGGGCGCCAGCATTGGTATTGCGATGTACCCCGAAGCGGGGGATTCCGAAGAATCGCTGGTTCAAAACGCAGACATCGCGATGTACCACGTGAAAGGTCGCGGCAAGAATGGCTACCAGTTCTTCGCCGAAGAAATGAACCACAAGTTCTCCACCCGATTGTCCATGGAGCGCGAACTCCGCAATGGACTCACCCAGGACGAATTGACGGTTTTCTACCAGCCACAGGTGTCGCTGAGTTCCGGTCGCATTGTTGGCGTGGAGGCACTGGTGCGCTGGCAGCACCCGTCCCGGGGGTTGCTGGAGCCGGATGATTTTCTACCCATGGCGGTGGAAGCGGGGCTCATCACCAAGATAGACGAGTATGTTCAGCATCGTGCTTTTTCGGATCTCGCCGAATGGCGTCGGGGCGGCCTGGGAGATATTCGGGTGTCGGTGAATCTGTCGGCTCTGCAGCTCGAACAGGAAAATTTCGTGGATCAGTTTGTTGGCAGCATGGCCAGCTTCGATCTGGAACCTTCCAGCGTGAAGCTGGAAATCACCGAGAACACGCTGATGCAGGACATGGAAACTGTCATTCCGAAGCTCAAGGAGTTGCGACGGCTCGGTGTACGCATTGCCATCGACGAT
>JAYGEV010000344.1:0-2364 GCA_046582225.1 Pseudomonadales bacterium | reverse complement strand
TCGAATCCCAACTTGTCAGCCAGTTCAATCTGATCCAGCGCATCGTTGAACAGCTTGTATTCGCTGTCTTTGTGCCACGGCTTTGGCAGCTGCAGTTCATAGAAAATGCCAAACTTCATCGGTGCTCCTCATGATTGCGTTGCTCTCAGGGTGTCCCGAACTCGCGATATGCTTCATTTCGCTGCGATACCGCCAGCCGACCATGGGACAGGATAACATTTCGTACTACGTCGACACCGACCTGCGGGGCCCTCCGGAACGTTAAATTCCAAATCGGAATATATTAGTTGTCAAATATTCCATTTTCTTGTTTATCCAGCGCTGGTAGGTTTGCCCGCTCTAAGTTTTACCCGCTAACGGGGAGCAGCCGATGTCAATTTATCTTCAGGAAATCGAGCGCCTCAACGCGCTGGTAAACGACAAAAAGGAATGGAGCGCGATCAGCCCGGAATACGTGGTGCGCATGAAGATGCAGAACCGGTTTCGGACCGGCATCGAAATTGCGCGATATACCGCCGACATCATGCGTCGCGATATGGCCGCCTACGACGACGATTCCGGTATGTACACTCAGTCTTTAGGCTGCTGGCACGGCTTTATCGCCCAGCAGGTAATGATGGCGGTAAAACGCCACCAGCAGACTACAGATCGCAGCTACATCTATCTGTCGGGCTGGATGGTCGCCGCGCTGCGCTCACAGTTCGGCCCGCTTCCCGACCAGAGCATGCACGAAAAGACCACTGTGTCTGATCTGATCGAGGAGATTTACACATTTCTCAAACAGGCCGATGCACGAGAACTGCGCCACATGTTCGCGGAGCTCGACGAGGCGCGCGCACGCGGCGAGAACATCGACAGCCACATACAGGCAATCGACAACTACGAGACTCATGTGGTGCCGATCATTGCCGACATCGACGCCGGCTTCGGCAACGAAGAGGCAACCTATCTGCTGGCCAAGCGCATGATCGAAGCAGGTGCGTGCGCCATCCAGATCGAAAACCAGGTTTCAGACGCAAAGCAGTGTGGACACCAGGCCGGCAAGGTGACTGTGCCTCACGAAGACTTCGTTTCCAAAATCAATGCCGTGCGTTATGCGTTTTTAGAACTTGGCGTCGACAACGGCATTATCGTGGCACGCACCGACTCCCTTGGCGCCGGGCTAACCCAGAAGATTCCGGTATCGGTGACCCCGGGGGACCTGGGAAGTCAGTATTGCGATTTCCTGGATGCCAGCCCCGTGTATGACCTGAGCGAGTTGCAGGAAGGCGACATCACGATTCACCAGAAGGGCGAACTGTGCAAGCCGAAACGACTCGACAACGGCCTGTATGCATTCCGCGAAGACACCGGATTCGACCGCGTTGTCCTGGACTGCGTCACCTCTCTGGAGCACGGCGCAGACCTGCTGTGGATCGAAACCGAAAAGCCAAATGTCGCGCAAATCGCCGCCATGGTCAACGCGATTCGCGAAAAGCGCCCCGATGCCAAGCTCGTATATAACAACTCGCCGTCGTTCAACTGGACGCTGGCATTTCGCGAGCAGGTTTACGCCCAGTGGAAGGACGAGGGCAAGGACCTTTCTGCCTACCCTGATCCGGCGGTACACGAAAAGGGCCTGATGGACATCGAACTCGATGGCACCGAACTGGCTGCGACCGCGGACAAGCTGGTACAGGATTTTCAGCGCGACGCGGCCCGGGAAGCGGGCATTTTCCACCATCTGATCACCCTGCCGACCTACCACACCGCGGCACTGTCTACCGATGTGCTGGCGGAGGGGTATTTTGGCGATCTGGGTATGTTGGCCTACGTGCGAGATGTGCAACGCCAGGAAATCCGCAAGGGACTCGCCTCGGTCAAGCACCAGGACCTCGCCGGTTCCAACGTCGGCGACGATCACAAAGAGTACTTCCTGGGTGAGAAAGCGCTGCTGGCGGGCGGCACCGCGAATACGATGAACCAGTTCTGACTATTCGCCGGGTTCTGGTTGTTGTTGTAGCACCCGGATATGGGAAACCAGGGCACCGATGTCTTCGGATGACAAGGTGCTCCACGGCGGCATGAGGGGTGATCCCCCGTAGGCGGCCGGGCCATTCCTGATCACGTTCGCAAGGTCCACATCGGACCCGCGCTCCCAGTCGGCGTCGGTGTCGAACTTAAACGCGTTGAGCGCAAAGTCTCGCGGCCGCAGCAGGAGGTCACTGGAGACAACCCCGTCACCCCTGCCCTGCGCACCATGGCAGGAAGCGCACAACTGTGTGTACAGGATCTGGCCGCTGGAAAGATTTTCCTCCTCGTCCCCCGATACAACGGACGCCTCGGTCGCCAATTCCTGTGAGTAAACCGGCGTTACCATCAGCC
>JAYGEV010000299.1:0-4223 GCA_046582225.1 Pseudomonadales bacterium | reverse complement strand
AAAGTTGCTTGGTCGAAGGTGATTGCTCGACAGCCCCACTACCGCCACGCGCGGTTCCCGCAGTGCCGCCTGAATGACCAGCGGATCCTGATATCGTTGAACGTTCACGCCGTCGCGGTCGGCGCTCACAATCCTGCCAGCCCGCTTTCCAGATCCCAGATGAGATCTTCGGCGTCCTCGATGCCGATCGAAAGGCGAATGGTTCCTGGGCCGATGCCGGTCGCTCGGAGCTCGTCGTCGCTGAGCTGGCGGTGGGTGGTGGTGGCGGGGTGGATCACCAGGCTTTTTGCGTCGCCGACGTTCGCCAGATGCGAGAACAGCTGCAGCTCGCCGATGAATCGCTGGCCCGCATCGCGACCACCGGGGAGATCGAAGCAGAACACCGCGCCTGCGCCGCGCGGCAGGTATTTCTCCACCAGCTCCCGGTAGCGGCTCGAACCGAGGCCCGGGTAGCTGACGTTGCCAACCTTTGCATGCGCGTTCAGAAACTCGGCAACGCGTTCCGCATTTGCCACGTGTTTCTGCATTCTCAGTGGCAGGGTCTCCAACCCCTGGGCAAACAGGAAAGCATTGAACGGGCTCATCGCGGCGCCAAGATCGCGCAACGTTTCGGCGCGAAGCTTCATCAGATAACCGAACGTGCCGAAGGTTTCGTGAAATGCGAGGCCGTGATAAGCGGGCGAGGGGTCTGCGACCACCGGGAACCGGCCGTTGGACCAGTCGAAGTCGCCCGAGTCCACCACCAACCCGCCGATGCTGGTGCCGTGTCCGCCGAGAAACTTGGTGGCCGAGTGCACAACGATGTCCGCGCCCCAATCCATCGGCCGCGCCAGGTATGGGGTGGCGAAGGTGTTGTCGACCATCAGCGGCATGCCGTGCTCGTGGGCGAGATCCGCCAGCACCTCGATATCCAGCACGTTGCCGCCAGGATTGCCGATGGTCTCGGCGAACATCAACTTGGTGTGGTCTTGAATGGCCTCGCGCCAGTTGCCGGGATCATCCGGATCAACGAACGTCAGCTCCACCGACAGCTTGCCGAAGAAATGCTTGAGCTGGGTGATCGTGCCGCCATACAGCGCGGCCGATGCCACTACGTGATCTCCCGGTTCCAGCAGGGTGAAGAATGCGGCGGACTGGGCGGCCAGCCCGCTGGCGAAACCCACCGCGCCCACACCGCCTTCCAGGTTGGATATGCGTTCTTCCAAAGCCGCGACCGTCGGATTCATGATCCGCGAGTAGGTGTTGCCGTACTCCTGGAGGTTGAAGTAGGCGGCCGCGGACTCCGGGTCTTCGAATACGTAGCTGCTGGTCTGATAGATGGGCAGCGCCCTCGCGCCGGTGGCGGGGTCGGGTCGACTGCCGGCGTGCACGGCGCGGGTGTGAAAGCCGAAGTCGTGGGCCGGGTTACCGGTGAGGTTACCGGGGGGCTCCCCGTCGGGTTTGGGTTCGTCGCCGCGATTGCTCATTGCGCCTCCGTGCACTGCCTTGGGCACTGTTTTGAGCAATGGTGGCGTCATTGCGCGGCAATGACAACGGCTCGCTTCGGCGCGCGCCGCTCGCCTTGCGAGCGGCCTATACCGCCAGCGCGCCCTCTCTTAGATCGGGGTATACCGATGGCGCACGCACTCGCAATCGATCGCGCACCTGATCCAGAGGTTGGGTCAGCAGGTGCTCCCAGTCCGCGCTGGGCAGCCATGCGGCTCGACGCCCCGCCATGTAACCGTGCCACAGTGCAATCATCGCCCGCCAGCCGATGATGCGCGCGTACTTCATTCCGCCGGCCAGAGCGATCACCGCCAGACCGGTGTTGCGTGTCTGCGCATAGGTGAAACCGAGCAGGCAAACCTCGCCCAGGCCATCTCGACCGTAGCGGGTGACGGTATGCCACAGGTCGTGGGAGTCGCGCAGCCGCATCGCATAGCGGGAGACGTTTTCGTTTTCGATCATGCGCTCGGTGGATTCGCTCGCTTCGACCAGACCATCTGCAGTCAGGCTCTCGGATTCGACAAATTCCAGATAGCGGCGACCCAGGGAGTCCGGCGCCATTGCACGCAACTGGTCGCGGTCGCTCAAGGTATCAAGGAGCGATCGTTTCTCGGCGAGAACGCGCCGGCCGGTCTCGGTACCGGTAAAGCGGTTGTACGCACGGATGATCGACTTGCCGGTCAGCGCACGAACAATCACGAACACCTGCTCGGTATCGTCTTTGTCGTTGAGGAGGATACGCAGGGCGCGCATCGCGCGAAGGGGTTGCAGAGGGTTCTGTTGCATGGGAGGCTTTATCTACATGGATGTTGATAGGGAACGGTATGCTACCCTTATCAACATTAATGTCAATAGTGGCTCAACGTTAATCGACCAGCACTCGGAGCAGGATGGCCAAACCGACGCAATCCAACGCCAAACCGCGCCGCCGGCGCACCTCGGAGCAGGCCAGGGCGGCCATTCTCGAAGTCGCCCGGCAACGACTGGGTGAGCACGGACTGGATGGCCTGAACGTGGTCGATGTGGCTCGGGATACGGGGATATCGCATGCCACGCTGATCCATCACTTCGGCACTGCCGATGGCATGCGCAGCGCGCTGGTGAGCCACATGACCAGTCAGTTGCTGGGCGATGTGATCGCCGCGCTGCGCGGAGATTCGCCGCAGCCGGTGATCATTCTCAAGGATCTGTTCGCCGCGCTTTCACAGTCCGGACACGCCCGGCTGCTTGCGTGGCTCGCGGTTGGCGATGCGGAGCTGCTCAAATCTCTGGACAGTCCCACGCCCGAGGTCACCGCACTGTTCGCCGAGCTCATTGAGGTGCTGGCCAGTCAGTTGCCCGAGGCCCTGGACCGTGAGCCGGCGGCGCGGCGCATGGTCTACCTGGTCGCCACCGCCGCAATCGGTTACGCCGTATCCGGCTCGCTGCTGCCGCGCGTCATTGGCCTGAATCGCGAAGACGCGCAGGCGTTTCCCGAGTGGCTTGGCTTTCAGCTGCAGCGCATCCTCGATCAGCCCCAGGACTGATCGACGCAGGTGGAATCGGTTACTATTCCTGATTGCTGCGAGCATGAGGGGGAACAGACATGAGCGCATTCAGAGAAGAACTGCGCGGCTGGCTGGAAGACAGCTGTCCGGCCAGCATGCGCACACCCATGGTTGCAGATGAATTCCCGTCCGGCGGTCGCCATGTGACGTTCAAGAATCCTGACACCAGGCTATGGATGCAGCGCATGGCCGAACGCGGTTTTACCGTGCCGTCATGGCCAAAGCCCTACGGTGGCGCCGGATTGAGTGCCGAGGAAAACCGGATTCTGCAGCAGGAGATGCGCGAAATTGGGGCGCGGCCGGCGCTTTTTGGCATGGGGCTCAGCATGATCGGCCCGGCGCTGCTCGAATTCGGCTCCGAAGAACAGAAACTCGAACACCTGCCGAAGATTGCCCGGGGCGAGATCTGGTGGTGTCAGGGCTACAGCGAGCCAGGCGCGGACTCGGACCTGGCGGGGCTGCGTACCTCCGCAGTGGAGGATGGTGACGAGTACGTGATCAACGGTCAGAAGATCTGGACCTCCGGCGCAGACCACGCCGACTGGATATTCTGTCTGGTGCGTACCGCTCCGGATGTGCCGAAACACGAAGGTATTACCTTCCTCCTGTTCGATATGGAAACTCCCGGGGTCACGGTCAAACCGATCAAGCTGATCAGCGGCTACTCACCCTTCTGCGAAACGTTCTTCGACGATGTTCGGGCGCTGAAGAAAAATGTGGTCGGCGAGGTGAACAAGGGCTGGACCGTTGCAAAACGTCTGTTGCAGTACGAGCGAAACTCCATCGGCGGTATCGGGCGCGGCAACCAGCAGGTTGCAAGCCTGGAAGAACTGGCTGGATCCTATGTCGGCATGGTCGATGGTCGGATCGCAGATTCGGCGTTGCGCCACGATGTGTTGCGTCACCGCATGAACGATCGAGCCTTCGCAATTACATTGCGCCGCTCGACGGAACAGAGCGCGGATGGCAACGGCCCGGGCGCTGAGTCTTCGATGTTCAAGTACTACGCCACCGAGCAGAACAAGGGTCGCTACGAACTGTCGCTGGACATCATGGGCACGCGCGGGCTCGGCTGGAGTGGGGCGAGCATCAGCGAAGACGAGCGCGAGACCACCCGGGCCTGGTTGCGCTCCAGGGCCAACTCAATCGAGGGTGGAACCTCCGAGGTTCAGCTCAACATCATCGCGAAAC
>JAYGEV010000290.1:0-2141 GCA_046582225.1 Pseudomonadales bacterium | reverse complement strand
CGCCGCGACGCCGTCCGGCACATCCTTCAAATCGTATTCGGTATACCGATAGCCACCGCCCAGCGTGAGGAATCCCCACGGCCAGGTGAACGGCAGCCGCACCCCGGGTTCCAGATGCAGGCGTTCACCAACCATTGCGGTCAAGCCGGACAGCTCTTCGTTGTCGCGCGTGAATGACGCCCACTCCGCGGCCAGCGAATATTCCAGCCCGCCGGGCAGCGATCCGTCATAGCTCACCTGCAGCTCCGGCAACCGCTCGTATGGGTCCACGGTGATTTCGTCAAGGCGTTGAAACTGCTGCGCCCAGACTCGCAAGTGCACGCCACCGGAGTTGTAGCGGATCTCGCCCCGACGCTCCAGGTCGATCTGGCTGGACACCTCCAGATCGGTACCCAGATCGCGAAAGTAATCGCGATCGCTCACTGCGGTGTAATCCACATAGGTGCGAACATTGCCGAAGCCACCCAGGTGATCCAATGCAAACAGCCAGCGGTCCGCCGGGTCGAAGTCGCCGCTCAGCGCCCCTTCGGCGACCAGCCTCTCGAAATCGTCTTTTTCGTACACGCCATCGTAGCCATCATCACCCGGCAGCAACGCAGCCGTCATCGTTGTGCGCTGCCAGGGGCTGAGATGCCGGAATTCTCCGGCCAGGCCAGCTCCGCGCTCGGCAATGTAGCGTGGTATCAACGTGGCGTCGTAGTTTGGCGCCAGATTCAGGTAGTAGGGCAGCTCAAGGTCCAGGCCATCATCGCTGGCAACCTTCACAGTCGGGAACAGGAACCCGGACTGGCGCTTATCACTGACTGGAAAACGAATGTACGGCGTGTAGAAGACCGGTACCCCTTTTAACCGCAGCGTCGCGTTCCGAGCTTTGGCAAACAGCGCACCCTCTTCAACCTCGAGGTTGGACGATGACATTCGCCAGCCGTTGTTTCGAGGCTCACAACGGGTGAAGTTGTTCCTGCTGAGCGTGAGGGTTCCCGCTTCATCACGACCCAGCGCGCTGGCCGTGCCACGGATGTCGGCATCGAACAGCAGAAACGCTACGTCGTCGACGGTGGCGACCTGGGAATCCAGGTTCATGCTCGCATGAGCGCCCTGCACCGCAACCAGAGGCTCCTGCACGCGAACGCCGCCACTGAGGGTAAGCTCCCTGGTATTGCGGTCCAGGGTCGCACGATCGGTCTCCAACGATCTGTTGCCCTGACTCATCCTTACATCACCCGACAGGATAACCTCACCATCGATCCAGTACTGGCCAGCACGCGCTTCGGCGTTCAGCGGATAGCTGCTGGTGTCGATCGATCTGGGATACGGAAATTTCGGCTTGATGTAGGCGCCGTCACAATACTCCGGCAGTTGCGACGCCTGACCCGCCGGTAGAGATGCCCGCGGCTTCCAGTAGCCGTCCACCAGAGAGTCTTCTGCCAAGGCGGCATCGACCGGCATCAGCACGCACAAGCACACGCTCACGCGTGCCAGGTTGGCAACGGATCGACCCAAACGAAACTGGCAAGGCGACATGGGGCCGGATGATAGAAGATTTACGGCCGTGGGAATAATTGCAGCCGCGCTACAATGCGTGCATGCAACCGCAGACCATGCCTGCCGAGCTTTCCCGGTGGACCGCAGACCAGCTGAGCAGCCTGGGCTATCGGCACGATTTCAAACCCGAAGCACTGCTGGTTGAGGCAAGCCATCGATACTTTTATCGCATTCACGCGCGCGGCGGCGAAGGTGACGAGCGGTCAAATCGACCCTCGTTCGTGGTGATGCGCTCACCGCCGGACAAAGAGAACAACGAGCAGTTCGTGCGTCTCGCCAAGGTGTTCGCCGACCACGGCATCGGTGTTCCCGAAATCATCGCCGCCACCCCTGACATGGGCTACTTCCTGCTGTCGGATCTCGGCGGACAACATTTCCGCGACGCCTATGAAAGTCCCGATCGAGACCCTGCCCTGGCGGCCGGGATCAATACGCTCATCGACATTCAATCCATCGATCATCCGGCGGTGCCAAAATACCAGGCTCAGCGGTTTCGCGACGAACTGCAGATCTTCCGAGAGTGGTTCGTCGAGGGCTGGCTGGCCGAGGACTTCCCCGTGATTGAGCTCGACGATGTGTTCGAGCAGTTGGTGATC
>JAYGEV010000144.1:0-24510 GCA_046582225.1 Pseudomonadales bacterium | reverse complement strand
TCAACGACCTGTGCCGGGTATTCGGGTCTGAGCGAATCTAGAAGAGCCCATACGCTTTGATCTGGTAGCATGCGACCTCGTTTTTCAGCCGACCGGGTCCAGCTATGATCACCTTGACCGTCAACGGCGAAAGCCAACGCCTTGACGTAGATCCGGCAACCCCTCTGTTGTGGGTGGTGCGCGAGAACCTCGGCCTCACCGGAACAAAATTCGGCTGTGGAATTGCCCAATGCGGCGCCTGCACCGTTCACCTCAACGGCAGGCCGATCCGCGCTTGCGTGACGCCGGTTGCTGTCGCGGACGGCCAGAACATCACTACCATCGAGGGGGTCGCGGCGGGCAACGAGCTGCACCCGGTGCAGCAGGCCTGGATCGACGAGCAGGTTCCACAATGCGGATACTGCCAGTCGGGTCAGATCATGAGCGCGGTCGCGCTGCTGCGAGACAACCCGAGCCCGGACGATGAAGCCATCGATTCAGCGATGAGCGGGAATGTCTGCCGCTGCGGAACCTACCCGAGGATACGACGCGCCATCAAGCGGGCCGCTGCCAGTCAAATCGGCGGCGTCAAGATGTTCCAGCCCTCAGGGACAGCGGAGGTGCGTCATGGGTAAGTGGACCAAACGCGCATTCATTACCGCCGGGGTTGTTGCCGGCGGTGGGCTGGTGGTCGGCGTTGCTATTCGACCAGGACACCGTACGCCCGAACTGGCCCCGCTGGTGACGGACGATGGCGAACACCTGATCAACGCCTGGGTGAAAATCTCACCGGACAACCTGGTAACCGCGATCGTTCCTCACTCGGAAATGGGTCAGGGCGTGCTGACCGCGTTGGCCCAGATGCTGGCAGATGAGCTCGATGTACGTTGGGAGGATGTTCGCGTGCTTCAGGCACCGGCCGAGGACGCATACGCCAACTACACCATTGGCAACGCATTTGTTGGCGGCTTCCCCGAATTCCTGCTCCCCACGCTGGAGGGCACGTTCATCAAGCTGGCAGGGGCGTTTCACCTGCAGATCACCGGTGGCAGCATGAGCGTGCGAGCCACCGGCATGCACGGCATGCGAGTTGCCGGTGCCGCCGCCCGAGACATGCTGCTGACCGCAGCGGCAGCGCGCTGGGAGGTCGCAAAGACCGAGCTCACCGCACGCGATGGAACCATAGCCCACGCCGCGTCGAATCGCTCCGCACCCTATGCAGAGTTTGCCCAGGCCGCGGGCGCGCTGATGCCGCCCTCAGCGCCCCGGTTGAAAACGCCCGATCAATTCACGCTCATGGGCAAGCACGTGCAGCGCCTGGATATTCCACAGAAAGTGGACGGCAGCGCGCGCTTCGGCATCGACGCGCAGCTGCCCGGCATGAAATACGCGTCGGTCATTGGTGCGCCCGTATTCGGCGCCAGCGTGGCCAGCATCGATCACCGCGCAGCGTCGGCGATGCCCGGAGTCGTCAAGGTGGTGAATCTCGACGACGCAGTCGCGGTGGTCGCCGATGGCTACTGGCAGGCCAGTCAGGCGCTCGCAAAGGTGCGGGTCGAGTGGACCAGGACCGGCAATGAGTCGCTGGACAGCGAGCAGATTTTCGCCCGCTTCGAGCGGGATATGGATATTGCCGTCGCCAACGGCGACGAGCAGACCGAACTGACCCGCGGCGACGCCCGCACAACCATTGCCGCTGCGGCCACGGTCGTCGAGGCCACCTATCGGGTTCCGTATCTTGCCCATGCATGCATGGAGCCGATGAACGCAACGGCTCATGTTCACGATGGCATCTGTGAGATCTGGACGGGATCCCAGAATCCGCTCGGCTGCAAGCACGAGGTCGCAACGGCGATCGAATATGACGCCGACAACGTGACAGTACACAACGCTTTTCTGGGCGGCGGTTTCGGGCGTCGTTCCAGTTCGGATTTTGCTGTGCAGGCAGCTCGGCTGGCCAAAGAGGTGGGTCATCCGGTCAAGCTGCTGTGGTCCCGGGAAGAGGATATTCGCCAGGATCAGTACCGCCCCGCGGTTATGTCGAGGTTCAAAGCCGGAATCAGTGAAGCCGGCGAGGTCGTGGCCTGGGAAAATCAGTTCGTCGACAACCACGAACCAGCCGATGCGTCGCACATTCCCTACGCGGTGTCGGACCAGTTTATTCACTATGCTGACAGCCCAACCCATATCCCGTTCGGACCTTGGCGCAGCGTCGCTCATTCACAGCACGGGTTCTTCACCGAGTCGTTTACTGACGAGTTGGCCCACGCAACCAACACCGATCCATTCGAGTTTCGCCGCGATCTGCTCACCGATGCTCCCCGGCACAAGGCAGTGCTGGAGTTTGCAGCGGAGAAAGCCCAGTGGGGAACGCCAATGGCGGAAGGTAAGGGGCGCGGAATCTCGTTGCAGGAGTCCTTCGGCACCGTGGTCGCTCAGGTGGTGGATGTCACCGTGATTGACGGCGAGGTGCAGGTGGATCGGGTGGTATGTGCGGTCGATCCAGGCTTTGCCGTGTCTCCCGACGGGCTCACCGCACAGATGGAGTCAGGCATTATCTACGGACTGACCGCCGCCCTGTACGGGGAGGTCACCATCAAGGACGGCGCCGCACAACAGGGTAACTTCGACGACTATCCGATGCTGCGGATGAACACCGCGCCACAGATCGAGACCCACATCATCAACTCGGGCGCCACCTGGGGCGGCGCCGGGGAACCGGGGACTCCAGGCATCGCACCGGCGCTGGCAAATGCGATCTACGCCGCCACCGGCACGCGCATTCGGGAACTGCCGGTGAGCAGGAACGATCTGCAGTTCAGGATCGTCGAACCCGACGAGGTCATCTAGCACAACGCCACCTACTCACGCTCCGCATCCAGGCAGCAGCGAACCCGCTGCAGAAATTCAAGTCCGGCTTCGAACTTCGAGCCGGCAAATTCCGACAGGAATTCTTCGAGTTGTGGATGGGTGCTGGCGATCGCATCCGCGCGTGCCCGGTGCCCCTTGCGGGTCATTCGAACAATCTTACGCCGGCCGCTATCCGGATCCGGGACAACTTTAATAAGACCCTTGTCGGCAAGCTTGTGCAGCGTATTGGTCATCGCGCCTTTGGTGACCTGGAAGGCCGATGACAGCCGACCCGGAGTCGCCACATCATCCACCCGCGCAAACCAGTTTAGAACTGAAAACTGCGACAACGTCAGCTCATGGGGCATGGCTCGCTGCATCTGGTTCGACGCCAGCTGGGAGATGATCCCGACTTCGTTAAAAAACGTATAAGCGCGCTCCAGCTGCGCCAGATCTTCCGGCCTGGAGGGGGATTTGCGTTTGCTCATATATATAGTTTAATACTAATCAGTTTAAATTTAAACAGTTTACCACATGACCTCAATCGTTGAACCGTTTTGCCAGGGAGCCTCATGAAATACATTTACCTCGGCCTCATCGTTATGGTTTGCCTCACCGCCGCGATTTTCGGGTTGCAGATGATCGCGTCAGAAACCGGTGAGGTCGTGGTTGTGCATACCCGGGACGAATCCGGTGCCGAGGTGACCACCCGGTTGTGGGTGGTTGATCACGACCAAGCCCAGTGGCTGCGGGTAGGTGCCGATGGCTCGGGATGGTATAGCCGCATGACCGCAACGCCACGCATTCGGGTCGAGCGAGCGGGATACCTCGGCGCTTACCGCGCCGTGTCAACGCCAGCCCAAAGCGATGCCGTGAACCACCTGATGCAGGAAAACTACGGTTGGCGCGACAGCTTGCTGAGCTGGCTGGTCGGTGGCCGCGAAGGTTCCATTCCGATCCGCCTGGAGCCTGTAGCCCACCTGTAGCCCACCAAGGCTGAACTCAGTTGCTGATCACTTCCAGCGGCGGCATACCCAACGCTTTGCGATAGGTATTGTGGTAGTGATGCAGGGCCGGTTCGTTGCGCCCGAAGGTCACGTACTCCTGGGCACCGGAGCGCGCGCCCTGATGCGCGAGGGCGGCAGCGACGTAATCCTCATCGCGAATGACTTCGGCAAAACCCTGCATGCGTTGTGCGACTTCGGCGTAGCGGTCCGCCGTTTCCGGATCGAGCATGGCTTGCTGGATCTGCGGATCGAGGTAGAAATCGATCTGCGAATGGCTCTGATGCGGATTAGCCGCGTCGGGATAGACCCGCACCAGGGTTGGGCCACCCATGCCGGTGATGAGTTGAACGTTCGGAAACAGGTAGTACACGGGCAACGCGCCCTGGCGCACATCCCAGGTCTCGCGCGGCGTCTCGCGCAGGTTTTCGATGTTCTTCAGGCACAGCGCCATGCGGTGATTGCGTTCGAAGCGATCGTGGAGCTGCACGTTTCCATAGAAATCCATGGCCAGCGAATCCCGGTGCAGCGTGTTGAAGTGGTAGGTTTCGCCGAAGGTATCGATTGCCAGCTTCCAGTTCATCGCATGATGATAGGTCTGGGAGCCCTGCCTCACATACCGACCAAGCTGCCAGGCGTCGAGTTCCGGGGCCAGATCGCCCAACAGTTCATCGATGTTCATCGCCCCGTCCGGGTTAGCGTTGACCCACAGCAGCCCGTAGCGCTCGAGGGCCGGCAGTGCCACCAGCCCGTGACAGCTTTTGTCCACCGGACCGAAGTGGTCTTCCCTGGGCACCGCCACCAGCTCGCCTTTGTGGTTGTAACCCCAGGCGTGGAACGGGCAGCTGAACTGCTTTTTTGAGCCTCTGGATTCGCTTTCCACGATCGTGCCCCGGTGCCGGCACACGTTGAAAAACGCATGAAAGACGCCAGATTCGTCCCGCGTGCACAGAACCGGTTTGCCAAGATCTGCGGAGGTGAAGAACGTGCCCGGGCCCGGTAGATCCGCGGACAGTCCCAGCACCTGCGGGTAGTCCTGAAAGAAGGCGAGCCATTCCTGCTGTGCAATGTCGGGGCAGGTGTAGCAGGACACCGGGTTGCGAACCTAGCCACCCGCATCAACGTTGGTGCCGTTGTCCAGATGCGCCATCAATCGCTCGATCACGCGGATCTGTTCGTCGCGATGCATATGACCAACCCTCGCCTCGATCCCACCTGTTCGGGAGTCTCCTACAACATCTCGCGCAATTCCACTTACAATAGGGATTTCCACGAGGCCGCATTCATTAAGTACTCCAGTCGTTATCTCTGGTACGTCGTCGCATTGCTCACTGTCGCCTCTACTCTGTCGTTCATCGACCGGCAGATTCTCAACGTGATGATCGGACCCATCAAAAGAGATCTTGGTGGCCTCACCGACACCGAGATTTCTCTGATCATCGGGTTGGCGTTCTCGCTGATCTACACCATCGTGACCGTACCCCTGGCGCGGCTCGCCGATCACCGAAGCCGACGCAACATCATCGCGGCCGGCATATTCGCCTGGAGCGCGATGACGGCCCTCGCCGGCATGGCCAACACCTACTGGCAACTGTTCGCCGCGCGGATGGGCGTCGGCGTGGGCGAGGCTGCGCTGGGACCGGCATCCACCTCCATGCTGGCGGATTTTTTCGAGGACAACCAACTCCCGCTGGCGTATGGCATCGTCGGCACCGCGCCATTTATCGGTACCGGGCTTGCGAGCATCGTGGGCGGTCCGCTCATCGACTACCTCGAGGCGCAGCCAAACCTGGTATTGCCGGTTTTTGGCGAAGTGTTTTCCTGGCAGACGGTGCTCATCGTCGTCGGGTTGCCGGGGCTGTTGATCGCGGCGTTAATGTTCACTATTGGCGAACCCAAACGGCGCGGCGTGCAGTCTGAATCCGCCAGTGGTTTTCCGATCCGCGAAGTGTTTGCGTTCATCCGTGGACGCTCGCGTTACTTCACGATGCATTTCGTTGCCTATTTGTGCCTGTCGATGCAGGGTTTCGCATTTCTCACCTGGATCGTGGAGTTCTTCGTGCGCAATCATGGCTGGACCCGCACCGAGATTGGTCTCAGCTACGGGTTTATCGCGTTGATCGTCGGCATCATGGGCAGCGTCGGGGCAGGTTTCTATGCGGGTCGGCTGATCGGAAAAGGTCGAGGCGACAGTCCCATGCGAATCACATTTTACGGAACCCTTGTGCTGGGACCGCTGGCGGTGCTGATGCCGCTGGTGGACGACGCCTACGTTGCCCTGGCCCTGGTGGTGCCGATCACGTTCTTCATGGCGGTCCCACCGGGATTGAGCAATGCCGCCCTGCAGGCGATCTCGCCAAACCAGATGCGCGGACAGATCATTGCCTTCTACCTGATATGCGTATCATTCCTGTCGTATCTGTTTGCGCCGCTGATCATCGGTTTGATGAACGACTATGTCTTCCAGAGTGAAGATGCCATCGGTCTGTCACTGTCGACCCTGGCGGTGCTCAATTACGGGATTGCGGCAGTCTGCCTGGGATTGAGCCTGAAACCGCTGCGCAAGGCACTCGCACAAGCCCAGGCGTGGCAGCAGGGTTAAAACTCCACCTCCAGCGCGGCGCACAGGAACTGCATGAAGGGCGTCGCCTTTTTGAACGTGCGCGCCACCGTACTCACAAACGCCGGATCGTTGATGGCCTCGGCGGCAAAATCTGCAGAGGCAATGAAGTCTTTGCGCTTGAGGTCCTCAAGGTGGGGGGAGTCTTCGCTGTAACCCTTCGGCGGACGCTTCAGACTCTGGCCGCCCATTTCGAACGTGGATTTGAAGCCTCGCGCATCACGGGCTTTTTTCCATTCGGCCGGGCGCATCGCGATCCGCTCGCGAACGTTGGCCAATGCGCCCGATTCGGGCCGCCAGATACCGGCCGCCAAAAAGCAGCCGGTATTGTCGATGTGCAGGTAGTAGCCGGGGGCATGCACGTCCCTAGCATACTCGTGGCGAAACTGAATACCGATGTTGGTCTTGTAGGGGGTCTTATCTTTTCCGAACCGGGTATCGCGATACACGCGCATCAGCGAGCCGCCGACACGTTTGGGGATCGCAACGAAATGATCTGAGAGCGCCTGGATCTTTGGATCCATGGTGGCGATGAAATCCAACGCGGGCTCCAGCACAGTCTCCTCGTAACGTGATTTGTTCGCGGCAAACCACTCGCGGTTGTTGTTGCGTTCAAGCTGCTTGAGAAACTTGAGCGTCTCTGGCGGAAACCCGGTGAACTTCGGCATCGACGGCTCCTTTTTGGTAAACGCTAACTCAGCCGACCTGGCGGGTGCAACGCGGTGAGGCCATGACCATCAGGAAACCGAAGCTGTCGCCGGGTTCGCGGGTGACGAGTCCGGCGGTGTGGCCGCAAAAAAGCACACCGATCCGAGCAACGACAGCAGCGCAAGCAAGGTAAATCCGCTTTCGTAGCTGCCCGACTGGTCTGCCATATAGCCGGCAATGATCGGGCCTGATGACATTCCAAGCATCACGATGAGCGAAGAAAAACCCATGATTGTGCCGAACGATCGGGGACCGAAATAGTCAGCCCGCAGCGACACCATCAACGGTCCGCGAATTCCCCAACTCAGGCCGTGCAGCGCGGTAAACGCCAGCACGCCAAGCAGAGACTCGGCATACGTCAACATCAGCAACCCACCGGTGTGGCCAAACATGCACGCTGCGCAGATGACTCGCTTGTTGAACAGATCACCAAGATAACCGCCGGAAACCTGCCCAAGCAGCTGAAAGGCCGTCAGCACAGCGACGATCAGGCCCGCACCCGACAACGAATATCCGAGCCCCTCGGTGAGATGCGGAATCAGATGTACAAGCATGGACGAAACCGTGAGCAGGGCCAGCGCGTGACCAACGGAAATGAGCCAGAACGCGCGCGTGCGCATGGCCTGTCGGGCGGTGAAGTCCTCGACGAGAGCGACCCTTTCACCCGTCTCGGGTGCTTGATGGCCGTCGACGTCTTCGCCGTGCGTCTCCGGACGGTGGCGCACGACCTGGACCAACGGCAATCCGATCACCAGCACCAGCACTCCGGATGCCACCGCGGTCGCGCGCCAGCCAAACGCCTCCAACGCCAGGACCACTATTGGGACCGATAACCCGCCGATCGAGAAACCGAGTTGCGAAGCCGCAATGGCCTTGGAACGATGGCGGCTGAACCAGTTGACGATCGACACCATCAGCGTCGCAAACCCCCCGAGGCTCGACCCCAGGGCTATCAGTGCAAACGTCAGGTAAAAGGTAAGCAGCGAATCCACCTGGCTGAACAGCATGAACCCGACCCCGAACAACACCGTACCAATGCTGAGAATCAACCGCGGGCCGAACCGATCCACCAGCCAGCCTTGAAACGGACCGAGGAGGCCGCTTTCGATGCGGGTCAGTGCGAACGCGCCGGCAACGAGCGTCTTGCTCCAGCCAAAATCCTGCTGCAGCAGCACCATGTACGCACCGTAAGAGTTTACCCACAGCACCGCGGCCAGCCATTGCACACCGCTGGATGCGGCGACAATCCACCAGCCATAGAAAACCCGTCCCTGGGGCCGCACGATGCGGTCCAGTTCCTGCCAGATACCAGCCATGGCCGGCATGATACGCGAAGCGCGCTTTACGCGAGCGCCTGCGGCGTGCTGAACACCAAGGGCCTGCGGCGGCTAGTCCACAAGCGCCTGGTATACCAGCGTTTTCAATTGACGCCGGATCGGATACGACGAGGAGGGCAACAGCTGAGCCATGAAGATCACGATCAGCTCTTCCACCGGATCGACCCAGAAATACGTGCTCGCCGCACCACCCCATGCGAACTCGCCTTTGGAATCCAGAACGTTCGCTGCCACCGGGTCCAGCACCACGGAGAATCCCAGCCCGAAGCCGATGCCATCGTAGGAGGTCTCGCTGAACACCGGCATTCCCATTGCCGCCAGGTCGCTGCCGCCGGGCATATGGTTGGTGGTCATATATGCGATCGTCTTACGGCCAAGCAGACGGGTACCGGCAAGCTCGCCCCTGCCCAGCAACATCTTCGCAAACTTGTGATAGTCGCCCAGCGTGGACACCATACCGCCGCCGCCGGAAAAGAACGTGGGCCGCTGCAGATAGCTGCTTTGTTCCGGATCGTCCTGAAGCCGGAACGTGCTGCTTTTTGTCACCCGCTCGTAACACGCCGAAAAACGCGCAACTTTTTCCGCCGGCACCATGAAGCCAGTATCTGTCATACCCAGCGGTCCGGTGATTCGCTGCGCGACGTACGCGTCGAGATCCTGATCTGAAAAAAGCTGAACCAGATAACCCAGCACATCGGTGGCTACCGAATAGTTCCATTGGCTGCCGGGGCTGAACTGCAGCGGAATGTCGGCGAGCTTTGCCACCATGCCTTCCAGAGTGCCCCCTGCCGCCATGCCGCCAATTTTGTTCGCCCGGTATATGGCATCGACCGGATGACTGTTCATGAAGCCGTAGGTGAGCCCCGCAGTGTGCGTGAAGAGATCCTTGATGGTCATCGCACGTACCACATCGGAGACCTCGAAGGCTGACTCGTCACCGCCGGCGAAGACCTTCAAATCCTTCCAGGCGGGAATGTAGCGCGCTACCGGATCATCGAGCTGAAATCGGCCCTGTTCGTAGAGCATCATTAATGCAACGCTGGTGATCGGCTTGGTCATGGAATAGATCCGAAAGATCGTATCCCGTGCGACTGGCTTCGCGCGCTCCACGTCCATCATGCCGTGAGCCAGAAAGTGCGCTTCGGCACCGTGCCGCGACACCATGCACAGATATCCTGGCAACCTGGCATCTTCGACATACCCCGACAGCAGCGCCTGGATATTTTCCAGCCGCGCTTCGCTGAATCCCTGGCCCATCAATTTCTCCACTTCCCGTCTGGGTGGGTTCGCCGACGGAGTCGGCTCCTACGTGAGAGTCGCATTCAAGCCCGGATGAATCAATCAGCGGCGATCGCCTCCAGAACCAGCACCATCGCTCGATCCGCGTCCAGTTCATAGGCAACCTCGACATTGGTCTGTTCGGTTTCGAGGCCAGCTCGGCGAAAGCCACGCTGATCTACCACGGTCATACCCCTGGTGTGCACGCCCTGCAGCTCCACCGCCACCGCCTGTGTCCTGAACCCCAGCAGCTGCGGATGTGTGACGGCGAATACTGCGCAGGGATCGTGCAGTGCAGATTCCCCCACTCCGATCAGACCCCTCATTCGCTGATGCAGAAACTCGAAAAGATCTGCCACGAAATCGGCGCGCTTGGTGCCGAGCGCTCGCAATTGCACAATGATTGAATCCGATGTCCGCAGCTGGTCGGTGAGATTCAGGCCGCACATTCGCACTCGCGCTCCCGAGCGAAATACCACGTCCGCAGCTTCCGGATCAGCCCAGATGTTGAATTCAGCCGCGGCCGTTACATTTCCGAAAGTGGCGCTGCCGCCCATGATCGAGATACCGGCAACGCGTTCAGCAAGGCTGGGATCGCGTTGCAGCGCCAGCGCCACGTTGGTCAGCGGGCCAATAGCCACGATCCACACATCTGAGTACGCCCGCGTGGTCTGGATCAGGAATCCAGCGGCGTCCACCCCGGCGACGTCGCTGCGCAGCACCGGCAGGCTGGCGCCGCCAAGCCCGTCTTCGCCGTGAACATGAGTCGCATGCCGTGGTTCGCCGACCAGCGGCCGAGCGGCTCCGCTGTGCACCGGCGTGCTCGCTCCGAGAAGTTCCAGCACCGCCAGGGCGTTGTGGGTGGTGTGTTCCAGCGGTGCATTGCCGCTGACAGTGGTAACCCCAAGAACATCTGCATATGCGTGAGCAAGGAGCAGCGCCACCGCATCGTCGTGACCCGGATCGCAGTCGACGATCATTCGCGTCGTCGCGCGCGCATCGCCGCCTCCCACCTTAAAATCCAGCCTTTTTCATCGGTGGTCTCATCATAAAAGCAGGCCTGATGGAGTGCCAACCCGTTCACAAGAACACGGTCACCAGACTGCTAGGCTGACCGTAGCCGAACGGATTTGCACATGACCAAGGATCTCTGCACCTACCACCAGAGCAAACCTGCGATCTGGGACTGCGACGAGTGTGCCCGACACTTCTGCGGGCAGTGCGTGGTCGTGATCGGAGAGCGCCCGCACGGCGACCCACGTTGCCCGCTATGCGAGAAACGGCTGGAATACCTTGGTCGCGGCAACAGCTCCAAGCCGTTCTAGTCGGTGGCGCACAAGTTCTTTTCCTATCCGCTGAGTCCCTCGGGCATCGCCATCATGATGCTGGCCGCAGCGCTCAGCCTGGTAATGCCGTTCGGTCTGTTGGGACTGATTGCGCTCATCTTCACCGTGGCCGTCTGCGTTAAGTACTGTTTTGCGGTGCTGGAAACGGTCGCGATGGGAGCCTCGCAGGCACCTTCTTTCGCCGAGGCGACTGCCAGCGACGAAGATCACCTGTTCCTGAAACTGGTCGGAATTCTGATCGTCGCTACCTATGCCCAGCTAGCGGCTGGGACCCTGATCAACCCAGGCGTCGGCACCCTGCTCGGATTGCTTTTCACCCTGATCACGCCCGCGGTAATCATGCTGCTCGCGATCAGCAAACAGATCGGCGACGCGCTGTCTCCAAACCGAATTGTCGGCCTGATTGTCAGTCTCGGCTGGCCCTACCTGCTGGCCGTATTCCTGACTAACGTCATCTCTACCGGGCCATACGTGGTGGTGGAGGTTTTCGCCGAAGCGTTATTCGCAAGCATCATCGCGCTGCCAGTGCTTGCAGCCCTGATTACCTACTTTGCGATCGTGAACTTTGCCATGCTCGGCTACCTGCTGTTCGAGCACCAGGGCAATCTCGGTTATATCACCGGCGACCCCGATGAGGAGCGACTGCCGCCGACCACCGACAATCTGCGCCGACAGTTGTTAGGTGAGGTCAACGTGCTGGCCAAGGAAAACCGACACGTCGACGCGCTGAAGCGATTCGAATTCAGAAGGACGGAATTTGCCGACGACATGGTGTACCTGCAACGATATTTCGATTTCGCCAGACAGTGCAACGATGAGCAGGCGATAATCCGCGCTGGCGAAACCTATCTCGAACTGTTGATGAGCAAAGATGCCGCAGATCAGGCGCTGGATGTCTGGCGCGACACAACCGCAGTGGCCGGAACAGACAAACCCGGGAATCCAGCAACCGCCCATTCGCTCGCGGAGCGCGCTTACTCCAAAAACCTGCTCAAGGAATCGCTCGGCCTGCTGGTCAATTTGCACCAGCGAGCGCCCCAATACGCAGAACTCGGCAACGCCTACCAGCTGGCTGCGACGGTCCTGCGCGAGATGGGGGTTTCGGCCAAAGCGGCCCGGCTCGAAGAATTCACGCGCGCGTTCCTGCAGAAAAGACTCAATCCGGAAACTTAAACGGCTTCGGGGAACCGCGTCTGGAGTTCGGTCCGGTAGTGCCTGGCCAGTTGCCTGGAACCAGCAGTTGACAAGCCTGCGCACAAGGCGCTCAGCAGCTGAGCAAGCTCAGGCTCTTTGCGCTGTGCTTTGATCAATCTGTTCGCTATTTGCCCGGCAATATCCAGCTGCCGGCTTCTTGCAAACTGCTTTCCCAACACACACAACAGCCTTGGATCGCGAATCGCCGGCTTGGGATGCTCACCCGCGACGTAGTCCCGATACGTGGTTTCCAGCAAACGGCCCACTTCCGAACGCTTAAGCGCCTCATCCGGAACGGTTGCTACCGAATCCCGGTCTGCTTGGCCCTCGTCCATGAATCTGTCCATGAATCGCCCAGCCGTGGCGGCCAACAACAAAAGTTGGCGCACCTTCTAACGCCACAGCCGAAAAATTTCCAGTCATACGGAATCCTGACCTGGCGACTGGTCTGCTGAAGGAGGCGGCGCAAGGGTCCGAATTTCGTCGGCGAGGTCCTTGAATCCCGCGTCCCGCAACTGTTCGAGCAGCTGCGACGCCCCTTTCAGGCTGTCTGCCGCACGCCGTTTGCATTGGTCATTGTTTTCGATGGTTCCACCCCCGCCGCCTTTTTTGTCGCGCCATACAATGCGGCATCGCCGGCCATCGGTGTACAGCGTCGCCGTAGTTTTCGGCCATCTGAGATCAAAAGTGTTCATGCCCGGCTCCTCCGCCGACAGTGATGATAGCTATGGTCTTAGTCGATCAGATGCCCTTACCAGTGGCACGAAAGCCACCGGCAGTACATCTTCGATCCTGGCATAACCATCTGGATCCAGCGAAATGCGCCGAAGCATCTGGTGCATGCCATCGTTCACCGGAATCACCAGACGTCCGCCGGGTTTGAGTTGCTCAATCAGGGCCGGCGGCACGGCAGGCGCACCGGCGGTGACTATTATGCCATCGTATGGAGCGTTCTCCTGCCAACCGAGGTTGCCGTCACCCTGGCGGGTCGTGATGTTCGCATAACCAAGGTTGTTGAGCCGTGCACGGGCCCCATCGGCCAGCTCGGCAATGACCTCCACGGAATACACCTGGCTGACCAACCCGCTCAGCACCGCAGACTGATAACCACAGCCGGTCCCGATCTCAAGCACCACATGGTGTGGTTGCGGCTCCAGGAGATCGGTCATCAGCGCGACGATGTAGGGTTGGGATATCGTCTGTCGGTGACCGATAGGCAGCGGCGCATTGTCGTAGGCGCTTTGGACTTCAAACTCACGCACAAACCGTTCCCGGGGCACCTCTGCAATCGCATCGATGACCCGACCCTGCAGCTCGGACCTGCCGGTATATCGCGCAGTCTCGCGGACCTCGCGCTGGATGAGGTGGACGAGGGCTGCGCGTTCGGCGTTCCGGTCTGAATCGGTCGCATTCATGGTTAATCCGGGGTTCAAGAGGAGTGTATCCGAGCGGCAACGGCACCGTCATCACCCGATTATTTCCAATATCGGGGTACACTCGGCGTGGAATACCTTGCGCGCGGGGACGAAACGATGAGCGGCGACAATTCAGATCAGATCGAATTCTGGAATGGCTCCATGGCCACCAACTGGGTCGCCGCGGATGAGCGCATGGACGAACTGCTGGCGCCCCTGTCGCAACTGGTTCTGCAACGAGCCGGAGTACAGCGGGGCGAGTCGATTCTGGACATCGGTTGCGGCTGCGGCGCCACCTCGATGGCCATGGCTGAAGCGGGTGCCCAGGTGTTGGGCATCGATGTTTCCGCGCCCATGCTCGCGCGGGCAGTCGAACGCGGGCGTGGCAACGATGGGGTGAAATTTGTCGAGGCTGACGCGGCCAGCCACGCCTTCGAGCCGAAGTTTGATCTACTGTTCTCCCGCTTTGGCGTGATGTTCTTCGCCGATCCGGTGGCCGCGTTTACCAATCTGCACAGCGCGCTCAGCCCGGGTGGTCGTTTGTGCTTCATCTGCTGGCAGGCAATGACCGAGAATCCGTGGCTCGCCGCGCCCATGGGCGCCGCCCAGCCATTCCTCCCGGACACCGATCCGCCCGCTCCATCGGCTCCCGGGCCGTTTTCAATGGCGGACGCCGAACTCTTAAGCAATGTTTTGAACACTGCCGGATTTAGCGATGTGGCGGTCGAGGCCCACGCAGTAGAAATGCGAGTGGGATCAAATCTCGAAGAAGCCATGGAGTTCTACACTCGCCTGGGGCCGCTCGCCGGCGTTCTCGGTGATATCGAACCGGACAACCGCGCGGCCGCACTGGCCGCCGTATCCAAGATCCTCGCCGCCAGCGAGACCGCCGCCGGTATCGCGCTTCCAGGAGGCTGTTGGATCGCCACCGCGAATCAGTAGAGGCGCGCCTATGACACTACCGTTGAGCCAGATCGCCAGACGCCTGCAGGCGCCGGAGGCAAATGTGTGGCAGGTTCACGAGGACGCGCTGGAGCGCAAACGGGCGGGCGATGACATCGTGCTGCTGAGCGCGGGCGATCCGGACCTCTCGACACCCGACTATATCGCCGATTACACCGTCGCACAGATCCGGCTGGGACGTACCCACTACTCTCCGGCAGCCGGGGAACCCGAACTGCGACGGTGCCTGGCGGAACTCGAGAACAGTATTTCTCCACGCGCATTCACCGCTGAGCAGTTCGCGATATTTTCCGGTGCCACCGCCGCGCTGTACGCCACGTTCAGCTGTCTGCTCGACCCCGGCGACGAGGTGGTCATTCCTGAGCCGATGTATGCAGCCTATCGCGGCCTGTTCGCGGCCATCGGCGCCAAAATCGTTGGCGTGCCTCTTCTGAGCACACATGACGGCAACGAATTTGTCCTCGACCCTGAGGCGGTCATCGCCGCAATTGGCCCTGCCACCCGCGCGGTGCTGGTCAACACGCCGGGCAACCCCTGCGGAAACATCATCCCCTCGAAGACGCTGGAAACATTAGCGGCATACTGCCGCAAAGCAGCCATCTGGTTCGTCTGCGATGAGGTCTATTCGCTGATCACCTTCGACGGCCCCCATATCTCGGCGCTGCGAACAGCGCAGGACCTCTCCAACGTGGTGGTCATCGACGGGTTGAGTAAGTCCCACGCGATGAGCGGATGGCGGGTGGGCGGCGGCCCCGGTCGAGCTGGTTGAAGAGCTGGCCCGCTTCGGCAAAGCCAGCCAGTTCGGCTGCTGCCAGTTCATTCAGGACGGTGCCGCCTACGCATCGCGCCGTGATCCACCCGATGTCGAACTGATGCGCCTGGAATATCAGCGCCGCCGGGACTTCGCGATGGCGAAACTCGACGCAATCCCGGCGCTTGGCTACTCGAGACCCAGAGGTGGCATGTTCATCATGGTCGATGTCAGTCGCGTCGCAAATGACGGCGACGAATTTGCCCGCCGACTGCTTGACGAAGCCGGCATATCCACGGTGCCCGGTCGCGGCTTCGGGCCCAGTGCGCAGATATACATCAGGGTGAGTCTGACCCAGCCGGCCGAGATCCTTGGTCCCGCGTTCGACCGCATGGCCACTGTCGCCAGCCGCTCCTAGACCGGGCCTCAGGGACCGGCGTTGCTGGTTCGGCGACGGAGTCGCCTCCTACGGGGGGCTACTTGCGCCGCCAGCCCCCGCCCTGGGCTTTTACATAGTTCCCAGCGGTGGTTTTCTGAATGGACTTCTTGCCCGCAAGCGCCTCGACTTCGGCCAGGGCCAGTTTGTTGGTGCTGGCAATGCGCTCGTACTGCGCTCGGCGTTTGGCGTTTATCCCGGCAACAAGCGACCGCACGGCTGGCGCCGGACTGGACGCGACAGAACCTAGATAACCATCGTACTGTTCGCCCACCAGACCCTGCTGCTTGGCGCCGTCGAGCGACAGATCAGCCGCGAACGCGAAGCCGCTCAAGCTCAGCAGAAGAAGCAGGAACAGGCTCTGTAGAATCGGTTTGGTCTGCATATCGCCCTCGGCTTAGAACAGTTCGCTGTCGCTGCTGAAGATGTCGTCCAGCTCTTTGTCAACTTTCACCAGAATCTCGTGCTTGATGTTCACGTTCAGATTGATCGTGATCGGTTCATCGGTGGCGATCTTCACAGTCGGCGTGCAGGCCGCGGCGAGCACGACGACGCTGATGGCTGCTACCTTCAATGCCGCGCTGACCGCGCTGAATCCATCAAATTTCACTGGCTTACTCATCAGGTCATGGTGCCTGGCAGAGTGTGAACCCTGACTGAACCATACAGGCCGCCTGCGAGACCAGCAACATCGGTTCGCGCGGCCCCGCGTCGCTATTGCTCCAGGCGTTTCTGCAACTGCTGACTCACCTCATCGGAAAGCTGCAACGACTGCAGCAACAGCGGAATGTTTTCACTGATGTTCAGGTTGTAGTGAATCGGCCGGCCATCTTCAAAACGAGGATTGTACCCCTCGAGATGAATGCCAAGCAGCAGATCACCTTCAGGCGCATAGTCCACATCCACGTCCAGCACGCCAAACCGAAAGTCCCCGAGTGCGGCAAGCGCGAACCCTACGCCAGGCTGATCCAATGCTGCCGCGATTTCCTCTGCACCGCCGTAGTTCAGCACGCCGCCCGGCGGCCGGGCGCTGAAGCGACCGTTGCTCACACACGCCTGATCGTCCGTGATCTGCAACGGTAGAGTGCCATCCAGTGTGGCGCTGCCCGTGACGGTCTCACCTTCCAGCGCAAGCACATCGGCCAGCTGAACGCCCACCACCTCCAAGGCGAACTCAGCCGAGCCGCTGTCGATATCGTATGCCATCGACGCCACGTTGACAGATCCACCCAATGCCCGACCGGTCAATTCCGTTAGCAGCAACTGCTCGGAGTTCAGGGTGGCGATGGCGGCAAGATCAGTAACGGGAAAACCCACGTCGGCAAGCGCCAGCTCCACACGGTCCGGCCCCAGCTGCCAGGCACCCTGATCGAAACCAACTGTCAGCTCAGAAGCGATCCCGGTGATTTCGATTTTTTCGTAGTGCGCGCTCAAATCGACAAGCGTCAGAGTACCGCTGCCCGCAAGCTCTTCGAGTTCAGCGCCGCTCACCTGAACTGTCGCGCGCAGCGCAACAAGACCCCCGTCCACATCGTAGGCTTCGGGCTCGCCGATAATCAGATTCGCAAGCAGGGGCCGCGAAAGGTGCTGTTCGGTGGCGAGCTCTATCGTAAATGGACCTCTGCGAACATCGCCGCTGGCGCGTAGAGTCCCGTTCAGCTGAAGCGCGGGAACCTCCAGCTGCCATGCGGAGTCCACCGCGACGAGGTCGCCGGCAAGCTCCCGCAGCGTGAGATCGATGAAGGGGCTGAACCGATAATCGGACCAGGCAGCCTGTTCGAGTTGAGCCGCCAGGCGCGCAGAAGATTGCAGTCGAAAGCTCAACGGCTCCAGCGTGACCTGCAATTGCGCATCCTGGGTCAGCTCGATTCGCGCGCCCGCAACCGACCAGCCATCGCCGGCGAGTCTGTTGATGGCTACCTGGGTTGCAGAACCAAGCACGAGTTGAACCTCGGCAGTGCCAACAACCACCGACACGCTGCCATCAGCCGACACCATGACCGGGTCGAGCTGCAGCGCGGCTCGCCAGCTCCCCTGGACGCGTGCCAGCTGCTCCGGTTCTGGACTCCACAGGCCTTGTGCACCGGTCACATCAATGACTGCTTCCCACTCATCCGCCTCGACCGCTGCAGCCAGCCCCGACTCAACCACCCAGCCGGTGCTGGTGAGCGCAAACGGCGCCGAGCCATGCACCGCGAGATCAATCGAACCCGAATTCTCGTCGAGTGCCAGCGCCCAGGCTCCTGAGAGCGTTCCCCGTGCCAACTCAAGATCAACCTCGAGCTCGAACACGTTGTTCGAGACTCCGACTTCGCGGATCTCGGCGCGCAACAGACCGTCGCGATCGACCGCGCAGGCAATCTCAATTGACGGCACGGACTCCAACCCACTGATGCGACCACGCAACGACGCCGAAGTGTCGGAGAGGTTCATCGCACCTTCGAAATCGATGCCGGCGAATCCGACCAGCATCTCGCCAACGGACATTGAGTCGGCGGGCATCACCTGCCAGGTACTTGCCAGCAACGCGGGCACGGTTTCAACGAGCTCGCCAGCTTCGATCGATTGTGTCGGTACGGAGGCATCCGGGCGAAGCGCGACTTCCAGCGATTCAATCTCGATGTCGGTTGCTTTCGCGTTCAACAAACTATCCCACGTGAAACCGATCACAATGGCTTCTGCCCGTACGTCGTTTGCGCCAACGCTGAACACGATTCGCTCGACGGTCGCGTTGCCCCACAGCGGCCGCTGGATCCGTAGCTCGCTGACCACAATCCCCTGCGCAGCAGCCTGCTGAACGATCACCGTTTGAACGATCCAGGGTAAGCCCGCGTACGCGCCACCCGCGAGTGCCAGCAGCATCGCGATGAACGCCAGCAACCACTTCATTCAGGCAGCTCCCGCCTGGGGCCCATGGCGCGCTATTTCCGTGCGCAACATCGACCGCACCCAGCCGAAGGACAAGCCCCCCAACACGACGTTGCAGATCGCGGCGGCGCCAAAGACACCTTTGTAGCCGAACCATTCGTTCATGACGAGCGCGAGCGGGATGAACAGCACCACCATCCGCACCAGCGATAGCACAAGGGTCGGCATCGGCTTGCCAAGCGCGATGAACGTCGACCCGGCCACCATGCCCACGCCGAGAAAACCGTACGTGGCAGGGATCAACAGAAGATAAGCGTATGTGGCCTCGATGACGGCGGGATCGTCGTTGATGAATCCCACCAGATAGCGTCCCGCACCCGCCAGCACCACGAACGCAAACAGGCTCCACAAGTAGCTGAATCGAAACCCCAGGCTCTGCGCGCGATAGATGCGCGCGTACTGGCGCGCGCCCCAGTTCTGACCGATGAACGGGCCGGTGCTGGCCGAAAGCGCCATGATCACCATGGTCGCAAGCGATTCGATGCGCGAAGCAACGCCGAATCCGGCAACGACTTCGTGCCCGTAGCCGGCCAGCAGCGCAACGACAATGCCCATGGACACCGGGCCAATGAGATTGCTCATCATGGACGGCACGCCGATCCTCAAGATTTCTTTCCACGACGCCCAGTGCACGGCCCAGCGATCGATTTCAAACGACAACAGCTGCATTTTGCGCAGCACGCGGTAGGTGTATCCAAACATCGCCAGGCGCGACAGCACGAACGACCAGGCCGCACCGGTGATACCCAACCCTTCCCAGGTTCCCGGAATTCCGAAGATCAGAACCGGCGCGATCAGGACCTGCAATCCAGCGCCACCGGCCATGATGATGCCTGGCAAACGCGCATTGCCCACCGCGCGCATGATGCTGGTGGCGACCATCGGCAGCGCAAAAGCCGGCAGGCCGAGAAACCAGACGCTCATGTACGCCGTTGAGAGCGGAAGAATATCGTCCCGCGCACCGAGCAGCTCAAACAACGGCTCGGCCATCAGCAAGCCCAGAGTCGACAGCGCTACCGCCAGCACCGCCACCAGGAACAGTGCATCTGTGCACAGCCGGCGAACTTTTTCTTCATCGCCGGCACCCACCACCCTGGCAATGATCGACGCGGCGCCGATCCCCAGCCCCATGGATACCGTCGCCATGGCCATCACCACCGGAAACGTGAAGCTCACCGCCGCAAGCTCCAGCGTGCCGATCCAGCCCACGTAGACCGTGTCGATCATGGAGGCCACGATCATCGAGGAGATCCCGAGAAACATCGGGATCGTGAGGTTGACCAGATGACGGCCGATGGGGCCTTCGGTGAGATCGATTCGGGACCTCACCGCCCTGGGTCCTCCGAATCAGCCCTCACGAGCCTGATTCTTGGAGCAGTTCATCGATTCGGTCAAGTTGCTCGTCGCATCGAGACAGGCGCCGTCGCTCCCGGTCCACGATGCTGCGAAACAGGCGGCGGCGCATTTCATCCGGATCCTGGATCGCATCGCCGGCGGCATGGATCAGAAGGTCTACGATGCGATCGGCCGCATTCAGCCGACCCCACAAATAATCGTGCTCACGATAGGCCCGGTTGAAGAAACCGAGAAATCCCATGAAGTCACGACACTTCAACCCGTCGAAAATCGATGCGAGCCCGTGTGCGTCTTCAGGGCTGATCCGCTCAACACGAATGGGCGTGAGCGGGTCCGGGCCGCCCTCGAGCGCCGCCGGAGACATCAACAATACGTCATAGATCGGGAAGCCCACATAGTCGGCCATCATCGCGTTCTTCAGCTCCTCCTCATCCAGCTCCGAGAGAAACTCACACAAAGCCAAGTCGAACTCTCGATCAAATTCCTGCAATCCCAGGGCGCTGAAGATGTTCTGCAACAGCGCTCGGGCAGCTTCGGTATCCAACGGAAGCGCTCGCGCTGCTTCGGCGAGACTGGTAATCAGCTCATCGTTCAGATACTGGGACCGTCGCAGCCGATGCAGCCGCTCCAGAAACCCATAGGCGTCATGCTTGAAGGTGACCAGCGCATCGCCCGAGCGCGCATCCAGCGCCGTGACATCTCCATGCTGGTTGATGCGCCGGATCATGAACTGCAGTCGGCGGATGCGGAAGGTCACGTCGAAACGATCCAGAAAACTTTCCTGCAGGTTATCGCGGGTCTCGGCCTCCCTTACTCCAGCACCCTGCCACCACAGCGAAACCGACGCGCTCATGTCCCGGCGGGTGCCATCATCGTTGGGGTCTTCGGCCAGCACCACCCATTCTGAGACGAGCGCCTCGGTCAGTCGCCACACCCGGCGTTGCACGTAGGCGTGATAGGCAACCCCCATCTGGTCTTCGGCGCGTTGAAGCATTGCCGTGCGTAAGTACGTCACAAGGTCGGTGGTAAGCGCCTGGTCGCGGTGAATGTCCTGGAGCTCCGACACCAGATCATGGATGTGATCGCTGTTTGCGTCCACGATGCGCCGATTGATCTGAACCCGGGCGTCCTGGGCTACGATCTCGGCAAGGTCATCAACGATGGGTTCATTTCGCGGAATCGTCGACAACGCGGCGCGAATGGTGGCCAGATAGCCGAGATTGCGCCCCCGATGGGTGACATCTTCAACGACCGGATCAGGCTCAATATAGGCAATGCAACGCTCAACGAGGCGATCCGCGGGACGGTGGCTGAGCGCGTCGAGCGCAGCCGCAAACGGTTTGTTGTTGACGATGCCACCGTCTACGAAGTAACGATCGGCCGGGTCGAACAGCCGAGCCGCTGGTTTGCCATCCTTGGCAAACAGATTGTGGTGCAGGAATTTCTGCTCTGAGGGCCAGAGGCGGCCGCGCTCGCGCAAGACACCCTGCATCTCGGCGTGGTGAAACGGCTCGAACACTCCGGCGTAGGATGAGCTGGCGCGACCTGCCCAGACCAGCGCCGGGAGATTGTCGTCGTCAAAGTCGCTTAAGCGCCTTCCCTCCTCGGTCTCCACGTGGCTCAGCTGACTGAAGACCGCGTGTTCATGCTCCCGAGCCACCAACTCGTCATGCAGGCGAATCGTGCTGGGATAGCCAACGAGATCGGTAATGCTCGCGTACACGTCAAGGCGTTGTCCCTGCGGCAACAGCGTGCTGCCTTCACGACGCGTCTTACCCATGAATTCCAGCGCATCGAGGAAGATATGGCTTAAACGCGCACCCGACAACGGTGGCCTGAACCAGGACGAGCGAATCACCCGGGCAAACTTCCCGCGGGTCTCCGCGTCAGCCTTTATGTCTGCGGGCAGCAGCCACAACAACAGCCGCACCAGCGGATACAGATACCACTTGGTCCACGGCGAAATATCCCGACCCATGTGCTCGACGTCGGCGTCGGTGAGCCAGGTCGGCGTCTGACCATCGAGCTGTTCGTCGTCCACGATTGCTTTGGCCAGCATCACACCGTTGATGGCTCCCGCAGACGCACCGGCGATCACATCGAGCACCACCCGGAAGTGGCTTCGGGCGTTGATCTGTTTGAGCAGCTCGAAGTACACCGCTTCGGTGTCAGAGGGACGCTGGTCCGGCCCATCCGCATAAGAGCCATTTGCCGCGTTGTCGACACCCATCTCGTGCAGCACCTTGGATGCGCGAACGAGCTTCAACAACTCCTTGGTTACGCCATGCATGTAGATGGCAAGCGAAGCGCCACCATAAATAACCACGGCCAGACGGAGTTCTTTCTTCGACATCGCGAAGCATTATAGTGGCCCTGGCTTGCAAGCGGAGGACATCGATGCCGAGGAAACTTCCGGGGATGATTATTGCGGCGCTGATGGTCAGCCCATTGGCGGCAACGTTCGCCCTTGCCCAGGTGGAGGGAATTCATGTCAACGGTCGCGGCGTGTTGCAGGTGCAGCCGGATATAGCCCGGCTCACCCTCCAGGTAACCCGGGAAGGCCAGGACGCGAGCGCATTAAAGAACGGCCTCGACGACGTGACGCGCGCAGTGTTGGAGCTCACCGGGAAGCTGGGGATCGCTCGCGAGGACGTAACCGCGGCAGCCGTCAACATTCAGCCGCGTTACCGTCGCGGCAGCGGTTCGAGCGTCATCGATGGCGTGCGGGCATCACGCACCATTACGGTGGTCCTGCGCGATCTGGAAGTTTACGGTGAACTCATGAACGGAGCCCTCAAGCTGGGCGTCAACAGCATCAGCGGTACGCAACTCGACACCAGCGAGCGCGAAATGCTCGAAAAACAGGCGCTTGAACTCGCCATGGCCAACGCCCGTGAAGAGGCCCAGCGTGTGGCAGTTGGCTTCGGTGTGCGCGCCGGCACGTTGCTCGACGTGCACGTCGGCGCTCAGTTCGCGCGACCCCAGCGGGCCATGCGCGCGATGGAGTCTTCCGCCGGGACCGATTTCAGCGCCGGCCAGATCATCGTGCAGCGCGACCTGCAGGCAACCTTCGCGATCGAATCACCCTGATACACCGCACAACGCCGATCAATCCGGCAGCCCCAGCACCCGTTTCGCGATGATGTTGCGCTGGATCTCATTGCTGCCGCTGTAGATTGAGCCGGCCCGAAAATACAACCACTGGCGGGTGGTCTCCAGCTCCGCCGCGTTGAAGCGATCGGCGTCGGAACCGAATCCGCGATGGCCGCGAATCCGCGTCAGGATGTCGTAGTAATCCTGTTGCAGCTCGCTGCCGTAGACCTTGAAGATGGAGGTGACCGGACCGGGGGTGCCGCCTTCGGATTCCTCTACGGCTCGACGCTGAGCCAGACGGAACACCCGATTGTTCATTTCGTATGACAGTATCCTGTCGCGCCAGTCCGGATCGGCGACGCGGCCCTGGGTTTCGCCCAGACATCGCTTTGCCTCGGCAACCAGCTCGCTTTCCCCGCCGCGGGCGCTGCCACTGACCAGAGACTCCATACCGGATCGTTCATGTTGAAGCAGGCGTTTGCCCACGCTCCAGCCTTCGTTGAGCACGCCAACCAGATCCTCTTTGCTGGCGATGGCAGCGTCGAAGAAGGTTTCGTTGAAGCGGGCATCGCCGCTGATCAGCTTGATGGGTTTTACCGTAACGCCCGGCTGATCCATGGGCAGCAACAGGAAGCTGATGCCCTGGTGCTTGGGCGCATCCGGATCGGTGCGCACCAGGATGAACATCCAATCAGCATTGTGCGCACCGGAAGTCCAGGTTTTCTGTCCGTTGATCACGAAGTGATCGCCCCGGTCCTCCGCCCGGGTGCTCAAGCTTGCCAGGTCACTGCCCGAGCCCGGCTCGCTATATCCCTGACACCACTCCACCTGCGCGCCCGCGATTCGCGGCAGATGGCGCTGCTTCTGATCTTCGCTGCCCACTTCGAGCAGGGTGGGGCCGATCATGCTGGTGCCAAAGCTCGAAAGCGCCGGCCGAGCGCTGATGGCGCTCATCTCCTGGAGCAACACCACGTACTCGTCCTTGGAAAGACCTGCGCCGCCGTATTGCTTCGGCCAGGCCGGCACGGTCCAGCCTCGCTCAATCATGCGATCCAGCCAAAGCAGCGTGTCGCGATCGGTGATCTCGATCTTGGAGCTGCCATTCGAGACCGGGCCCGGACCGCGAGCGCCGGGCGGGCAGTTATCCGCCAACCAGGCGCGGGTTTCTTCGCGAAACGCTTGCAGCTCTGTCATAGCCCGAATCCTCCGGCAGTGCCGACATCAGTAGAGAACGGCCGATTCAACACCAAAA
>JAYGEV010000136.1:0-6874 GCA_046582225.1 Pseudomonadales bacterium | reverse complement strand
CGTGTGCTCTTCCGATCTGCTCGCCCAGAGCCAGTTCGAAATCCGCATCGGCGCCGGCCAGATCGCTACCGAAGTGCAGGAGTGTTTCGGATATGCCTTCGCCCCAGTCATCGAGTCGGCCGTCGAGTCGCACGGGCGACTGCAGGGGATTGGCGTAGAGGTTCTCGAAATCTTCGATGGCCACCGGCAGATCGTTGAACAGATCTTCGCGCCCATTGAACAGGGTGGAGATCCCCTCGGCGGTGAGAAGCTGGGCCTGTGACTGACCCTGAATGAGCAGGCGTTCGGTTTCGACAAGCTGGCGGTAGCTGAACAGGGGCAGGATGAGCAGGGCGAGCCCCAGCAACATGATCTTGGTGCCGAGTCTAGGTCCCCTGATGCGCCTGAATATTTTCATGGCTCAGACCTTGCGCTGCGGTTTAGCTCGACCAGCGATAGCCGAAGCCGTATTCGCTCTTGATGTTGGAAAAGTCCTTATCAACTTTCTCGAACTTCTTACGGATGTTGCGCATATGGGTGTTGATCGTGTTGTTGGTGACCAGGCTTTGCATGGTCGCATTCATCAGCGTTTCATAGCTTACCGCGTGGCCCGGCATGCGCACGAGCTTTGCCAGCATTCGGAACTCCGTTCCCGAAAGATCGATGCGCGTGCCCTGCCAGGAGATGATCAGAGCCTCCTGATCGAGGCTCAGATCACCGATCTTCTTGGCGCTGGCGCTTTCGGTCTCTTTGTTTTCGGCCCGGACTTCGTTGATTCGCAGCAGCGACGAGATCCGTTCGGCCAGGTAGTCCAGGCTGATCGGCTTGGGCAGGTAGTCCCAGGCGCCCAGGCGCAGACCCGAAATTTTGTCGATCTCGTTGATCCGCTCGGTGAGGAAAATTACCGGCAGCGACGGCGCGCGGGCCAGCAGATCCCGGCAGAGCTGGAAGCCTGCATCCACTTCCTCGCCCAGGATGATATCCAGAATCACCAGATCGGGAAGAGCCCGATCGAACCCCTCCAGCGCCTCTTCGCGGCTGGCGTACGAGGTGACCTGGTAGCCCTTCATCGTGATCGCGTCTACGTAGTTGGCACGTTGGTCGGGATCGTCTTCTACGATCGCGATAGTCTTCGCCATCGGGTGGACCTGCTGTGTTCATGAAGCTGGGTGGATTTTAGCGATTTTTCAGAGGTTTCGCTTGATCGCTGCGCGTCATCCGTAAACGGTGAACCGTGCACGGTCTGGCATGCAGCGTTTCTCCATGATGTTTCCGGCAGGTTCCATTGTTGGTCCTGCGCATCTGCAGTCAAGCCGGTTTCAATGAGTACGGACACTCACGCGAGTACATGGCAGTACAATGAAAGTATTTGTTCCCTTCAGCGAAGCGCTTATCGAAGAACTGGGTCTGCCGGTCGGCGATCTTGTGCCTTTTCGGCTTGAGTACCAATGCTTGCGGGTAAACGGTGCCGGGCGGATTTCAGAGCATTCTGAGTCGGTCCAGGACCAGACCTCCGCCGAAGTACCTGCCTAACCTGCGAACCTGCTATCGTCTCGCGCTCGCCCTTTGCAGGCGCGCTGTCCAGGCGCGAATCGTGATTGTCTGAATTTTTCGAGCTGTTCCTGAATATGCCGTGGCTGGAATCCATCGGTCTGGCTTCAGGACTGTTGTGCGTGTGGCTGTTGATCCGCCAGAACATCTGGACATTCCCTATTGGCCTCATCTACGCAGGGGTGTCGGTGCTGGTCTTTACCCAGGAACGCCTGTATGCCGATGTGTTGTTGAGCGGCTACTACGTGATCATGAATGCCTACGGCTGGTACTACTGGCGCTATGGCGGCCAACGAAACGCGCTCGACACGCTTACCGTGACCTTCACACCGCGCGCGATCCTGCTGCCGTTGATTGTCGTGACCGCAGTCTCAACCGTGGCCATGGGCTGGTTTTTCGACACGCAGACTGACGCCGATCTACCCTACTGGGACAGCACGACCACGTGCATGAGTTTCGCTGCGATGTGGATGACCGCGCGAAAATATATCGACAACTGGATTGTGTGGCTGATCGTGGACATCATGGCTACGGTTATCTACCTGATAAAGGGCATTGAGTTGTATGCTGTGTTGTATGGGGTTTACCTTGCAATGGCGGTCATGGGGTGGCGAGCTTGGCAGCGGAGTATGAACCCGGCCTCGTCGTCTGCGTAACCGGTCCGGAGAGTTCGGGAAAAACCACGCTTGCAAGCGAACTTGCGCGTGCATTGGCCGTCCCGCTCGTATCCGAAGTCGCACGCGAGTATCTCGCAGGTAAGTCCAGCTACGATGCGGACGACCTGTTAACCATTGCCCGGGCGCAACTGAGCGCCGAACAGAATGCGCTTGCCGAAGGAACCGGGGTCGTGGTTTGCGACACCGACCTGCAGGTTATTCAGATCTGGTGGCAGGAAAAGTTCGGCGAGCTTGACCCCTGGCTTGAAGAGGCGCTCAACGAGCGTACCCAGCGCTGCTATCTGCTGGCAGCCCCGGATCTGCCCTGGGAGCCGGACCCGTTGCGCCAGTCGGCGAAAGATCGTGAGCGTTTGTTCGATCGCTATGCACGACTGTTGCGCGATGAGTCATTTGCATTCGCGGAGGTGCGTGGAACCGGCGGGGTCCGTTTCGAGCGCGCGCTGAAAACGGTCCAGGGATGGCTAGCCGAGCCGAGCCAGTAGGAGGGGTCTCTGACCCCGAACTGTCCGCGCCAATTCGCGGACGGAGTCCGCTCCTACTCAACTATCAATTGCTGACAGCTTCTCTTCTGCTCTGCGCATTTGCTCGCCAAGCTCCGCTCGGTCATTGCCGCGCTGCGATTCGGCAAATGCCCAGGCATACTCCCTGACCCAGAACCCGATCAGGACCCGCTCGATTCTGTCGGACGCCGCTACCTCATCGAGTAGTTCATCGCAGAGACCCGGTAAGACATCGTCTTCGAGATCCAAGCCCTGATGCATCGTCACCAGATCAAACAACGGATCGTTGTTGCCGTAGGACTCCCAGTCCAGCGTCACCCATCCATTCGGAGCACAGATCACGTTCCAGGGATTGAAGTCGTTGTGGCATGCGCTCACTCGGGCCCGCGGCCATTTCGATGCGGATACTAATCTCGCAACGCGAGACGAAGGTTGCGCGGGTCCCTCGGTGGCCAGATTTTGCAGGCTCCGCGCGATGGGATCGTAGCTATGTCGAGTCCTGGCAAGGTTCTGGTGCAGGCCCTTCAGGAAACTGACCAGCCGATCGTAAGCGGGCGGCGCGTCCACCATGAGCGGTCCCTGAATCCACCGCGAGATCATCGAACCTGAGGCAACGTCGAACGCAACGATTTCGGGGATCACGATGTCGCCCGGGGACTGATAGAACGAGCGCTCATGACGCCATCTCGCGGGGTCGCGGGCCCCAATCGGCAGACGAAGAACGAAGTGTTCTCGACGATATCGGAACTTGTGGTTGTCATTTGAGTAGCCGGCAGGAAGGTATTCGAACTCGGCCAGATCCTCGCCCAGCCATCGCGGCATGAGCCGACGCACCTGAGCGGTGAGTTTAGCCTCATCGATCAGCACCAATGTTCCCTGCGAGCGGTCTCCACACCGCGAAGGTACAATGCCTCACCCATGGAAGTCACCCTGACCCGTTTCGTTCACGCGTTGCGCAGCGCAGATGTTCCAGCGTCTCCTGCGGAAACGCTGGATGGTTTTGCGGTGGTTCGCCAGGTGGGCATAGGCGACCCGGCGCTTCTGGAGAATGCACTGGCGCTGACGCTGGCCAAATCGCGCGAGGAGAAGGCACGTTTCGCCGACTGCTTCCAGCGCTTCTTTCACCAGCTTGCCTTTCAGCAACCAGCCAAACGCACGATGTTGAGAGACGTCGATCAGCAGGGGCTGATCGAGTTCATCGAGGCTCACGCCAGCGATGAACTGGTACGTGTGGTTGCAAGTGTTGTTCAGGATGAAAAGAGCTATTTGGCGTTCGTGGTTCAGGAAGCAGCCGAGCGGCTGCGCCTCTCCGATATGCAATCTCTTCGTGACAAAGCAGCGAACATTATCGAGCTGTCAACGGCCGTGGGTGTCAACGAACTGGATTCGCTGATTCACGGCGGAACTGAATCCGGCGGCGGCTTCATGCCGACCATTCGTTACGTGCGCCAGTATCTTCATCAGCAGGTGCGCCAGTATGTGGATGCGCAGTACAAGCTCCACGTTGACGCGTCTGGCAGGAAGGCGCTGATCGCAGCGGCGCTGAAGAGCAATCTCGATCGGTTGCCGCCCGATTACTACGCGGAGGTGGATCGGGTGGTGCGCAAGCTTGCCGACCGGCTCGCCCAGCAACACCGGCGACGCCGCAAGCGCACACATCGCGGTGTGCTCGACATCAAGCGTATGATTCGTGACAACGTTGCCTACGACGGGGCAATGTTCAATCTCAGCTGGCGTCAGCGGCGAGTGGAACGTTCGGCCGTGTACGTCGTGTGTGACGTGAGCAACTCTGTCAGTCGGGTGGCGCGGTTTCTGTTACTGTTTCTGTATCAGCTGGTGGACGTGCTACCCAAAGTTCGGGCATTTGCGTTCTCGAATCGGCTTGGTGAGATCACTGATGTCTTCAGCCAGCACGGTCACGAGCGGGCGGTGGAGGAGGCGATGTTTCTGTGGGGCACCGGCACCACCGATTACGGCCACGCTCTCGTCGACTTTCGTTCGCTGGTGCATCAGCAACTCGATCACCGCAGTACGGTAATCTTCCTCGGTGACGCCCGAGGCAACTATTTCGACCCCCGCGTGGACATCTTGCGGGACATCTCCAATCGGGTGAAGCAGGTGTTCTGGCTGAATCCGGAAACCCGGGACCACTGGGGGGAGGGCGATTCGGTGATGCGCGCCTATGCGCCGTTCTGCCTGCGCGTGGATAGCTGCAACCAGTTGCACGATATCGAGCGCTTTGCCGATCGGCTGCTGAACGTGGCGCGATAGCTGGGTCACTCTTTCAGATCCATGCGAAGGGCCTGTTTGTCGGGGCACTGCTGTTAGTCGCCAGCGCTGCAAATGCAGTAGTCGTAACGTTCGATCCAATTCGGGCGTCCTGGATCAACACCGTGCCGGCCGCGGGTATTTCGGTTTCCGGCCAAACACAGCCAACCCGTCGTTGCGCAGGGGGACGCCGGTGTGGGGCGGTGATCAGAGTGGATATGATTTTGACGCTGCGCTGGTTCCGCTGAATGTCGGGGTACCGCCATCGCCGACGCCGGATTTCGTGCTCGGCACCTTCACACATCTGAACAGGCCTATCTACTCACCGTTCCTGACCAGCGCGACGCTTCAGGTCGACACCGACATCACTGTGGGTGCGACCCATGTCGGGATCATTTCGTTTCTGTTCGATTTCACTCACCACGAGACGCTGAACGGTGCAGATCCATGCGCAAATGGTGAGGCAAACGACCAAGGCGTCAATCGTTACGGCTGCGCGGACATCGTAACGGTCACGTCCAACGTTACATCCGGGTCGTTCTCGGTTGGAGGCGTCTACTACACCATCAACATTGCCGGGTTCATGGCGGATGGTAAATTGGTCGCCGAATTTGAGACGAAAGAGAAGCGGTCTAACGGCGTCCAACTCATGGCCCGGCTCCTGGCGACCGGTGCTCATCAGGTGCCCGAACCCGGCTCGCTGGCGCCACTCGGAATGGGTCTCCTCGCGCTGGGATTGTGCAGCAGATTCAGATCGGACTGAAGTCCGGCATCAGTTGATCCCCACCACGTAGGACATCGTCGGCCCGATTTCCCGATGCACGACAACATCGGCCAGAGAATCGAGCGGCGTCTCCTCACGATTGACGATCGCGAGTCCCGCACCGAGTTGCTTGGCGTATTCCGGAAATCCCGCCGCCGGATAAACGACCAGTGATGAACCGATGATGATCATCAGATCGCATGCCTGGGTGGCTGCCTGGGCTCGCGCCATCGCTTCTTCTGGCATGGCCTGACCGAACGATATCGTCGCCCCTTTGATGATGCCACCACAGCGCCCGCAGGGGTCCACGCGCTGGTGTCGGTGAAACTGCTGTTCCAGGTCCGCCATCTCATAGCGGGTCCCGCACGACAGGCATGTGGCGTAGCTGGCATTTCCATGCAATTCGATCACCCGATCGTCGGGAACGCCGGAATCCTGATGCAGATTGTCGACGTTCTGAGTGATGATTGCGCTCGCCTTGCCGGATCCGACCAGCCGCGCAACCGCTTCGTGGCCCTTGTTGGGTTTCGCGTGTTCCATTTTCCGATCACCGCCGAAACGCCGGCGCCAAGATTCGGTGCGGGTCTCCTGACTGGCGAGAAAATCCTGAAATTCGATGGGCTTGATCTTGTTCCACAGGCCGGTCCCCGGACTACGAAAATCCGGGATGCCCGACTCCGTGCTGATCCCGGCGCCGGTAAAAAAGACGATGTTTTGAGCTGCCTCGACCAGCGCGCGTAAGGCGTCGACGTCTTCGTCAGCGTGCACGGCTTATCCCCTTGGAGCCTCGCATGACACGTGCTTTGTGGATTGCTGTCAACTATTCTGATGCGATGCACACCATCGAGTTCTTTTTCGACTGCTCCAGCCCGTGGACCTATCTGGCGTTCGAGAGTATTCAACCCATCGCTGAGCGCGACGACGTAACCATCGAGTACCGGCCGATTCTGGTTGGCGGTATTTTCAACACCGTGAATCCGAGCGTTTATGAGAACCGTGCGAACCCGATACCGGTGAAGGCACGCTACTACCAGAAGGATATGCAGGACTGGGCGCGACTGGTTGGCATCGAGATCGGTCAGCCGCCGGTATTTCCAGTGAACAGCGTAAAGGTGATGCGTGGTGCGTTCGTGGCG
>JAYGEV010000346.1:0-3317 GCA_046582225.1 Pseudomonadales bacterium | reverse complement strand
GTCTGGATCAATCCGGAAGGCAAGGATCAGGTCGGACCTTTCACCCATGGCTCGGAAAAGCATACGGAGATCATGAAGACGGACGGCCTGAAACAGGCGCTCAACCACTATAAGTTCGATGCCGCCTTCGGCGGTGCGCGCCGCGATGAGGAAAAGAGCCGCGCCAAGGAGCGGGTCTACAGTTTTCGCAATGAATTCCACCAGTGGGATCCGAAAAACCAGCGCCCCGAGCTGTGGAATCTTTACAACGGTGACAAGAACCCCGGCGAAAGTATCCGGGTCTTTCCGCTGTCGAACTGGACGGAGCTCGATATCTGGGAATACATCCATCGTGAGCAGATTCCGATCGTTCCCCTGTATTTTGCGGCTGAGCGTCCGGTGGTGGATCGCGACGGCATGCTGATGCTGGTAGACGATGACCGCATGCGTCTTTTCGAAGGCGAAAAAATTCAGATCAAGCGCGTACGGTTCCGTACGTTGGGTTGTTATCCATTGACCGGAGCGATCGAATCGGATGCCGACGATCTGTCCTCCATCGTGCTCGAACTGCTCAAGAGCCGCACCAGTGAGCGGCAGGGCAGAGCCATCGACAGCGATTCTTCCGGCTCAATGGAGAAGAAAAAGCAGGAGGGGTACTTCTAATGAGTGAAGCGCTTGCCATTGACGAAGGTGTCGAAGCACGGATCGATGCCTACATAGCTGCTCGGGCGCAGCTGGACCTGTTGCGCTTCATCACCTGTGGCAGCGTAGATGACGGCAAGAGCACACTGATAGGGCGCATGCTTTACGAGGCGCAGCTCATTTTTGAAGATCAGGTCACTGCTCTGCGCGATGATTCCAGGAAACAGGGTACCCAGGGTGGTGAGATCGACTTTGCGCTGCTGGTAGACGGGTTGGCCGCTGAGCGCGAGCAGGGCATCACCATCGATGTAGCCTATCGGTTCTTCAATACTGATCACCGCAAGTTCATCGTGGCCGATACACCCGGCCATGAGCAGTACACCAGAAACATGGTCACCGGCGCGTCAACCGCGGACGTCGCGGTGATACTGGTCGATGCATCCCAGGGAGTGCTTACCCAAACCCGACGTCACTCTTTCATCACCTCGCTGCTGGGCATCAAGCATGTGGTGCTGGCGGTCAACAAGATGGATCTGGTCGATTTCGATCGAGAGGTATTCGATTCCATCAGTGAGAACTACGCTGAATTTTCGGAGCGGCTCGATTTTGAAACCGTAACCGCCATTCCGATGTCGGCCCTGCTGGGCGACAACGTCATCGAGCGCTCACCACGAACAACCTGGTACAGCGGGCCGACGTTGTTGGGGTTTTTGGAAACCGTCGAGGTGCGTCAGGCCCAATTGGAACATCCACTGCGATTCCCGGTGCAGTGGGTCAATCGACCGAACGCGGATTTTCGTGGCTACTCCGGTACCGTCATGGCAGGTTCGGTGAGCCGGGGTCAGGAAATTCGGGTGCTTCCCTCCGGCGAGGTTGCACAGGTGGCGGACATCGTGCTCTATCAGGACAGCCTGCCCACCGCCGTCGTCGATCAGGCGGTGACCATCACCCTGGATCGTGAGGTCGATGTTTCCCGGGGAGACGTGATCGTTGCCGCAGATACGCCGTGCGAAGTTTCCGATCAGTTCGACGCGTCGCTGGTCTGGATGGACCAGGAGCAGGGATTCATCGGCCGCTCCTACTGGCTGTTGCTGGGGACGACCCGAATCAATGCTACGCTGACCGACATCAAGTTCAAGTACAACATCAACACGCTCGAGGAGTTGTCCACACGTACCTTTCAACTCAACGAAATCGGTCGTGTGACATTGAGCTTCGACAAACCGGTTCCGTTCGAGGCGTACAAGGATTGTGCGGCCATGGGCTCGTTTGTGCTCGTAGACCGCTACAGCCACGCCACGGTTGCGGCGGGAATGATCAACTTCGCCCTGCGCAGGGCAGCGAACATCCACCACCAGGCGGTCTCGGTCGATAAGTCTGCGCGTGAAAAGCTGAACGGCCACAAAGGCCAGGTACTGTGGTTCACCGGCCTGAGCGGCGCCGGCAAATCCACCATCACCAATGCCACCGAAAAGGTGCTGCACAGCCGCGGGGTGCGGACCTACATTCTCGACGGCGACAACGTCCGCCATGGACTGAACAAAGATCTCGGATTCACCGACGCCGATCGCATCGAGAACATCCGCCGCATTGCGGAAGTGGCAAAACTGATGGTGGATGCAGGGCTGGTAGTTCTCACCGCATTCATCTCGCCCTTCCGTGCGGAACGGGATATGGCCCGATCGTTGTTTGCCGAAGATGAATTCGTCGAGGTGTTTCTGGATGTGTCGCTGGAGACCGCCGAAGAGCGTGATCCCAAAGGTTTGTACAAAAAGGCGCGCAAAGGCGAACTACCGCATTTCACCGGCATCGACAGCGCGTACGAAGAACCGGAATTCGCTCAGCTGATCCTGAATACCGGCGAGCTGTCGGTCGACGAGTGCGTATCGCGCGTGCTCGAGATTGTGAAGCCCTAGCAGGAGTCAATGATGTCGGCCGCCGGAGAAGATCTAAAGGAGTCCCGCCTTCGCAGCATACTGAAGGCTTTTTCATGGCGGATCGTCGCAACGTTGACGACCGCGTTGATTGCGTATGCGATTACCGGCGAGATCGACACAGCCATCCTGATTGGCGGCATTGAGTTCGTGTTGAAGTTGTTTATTTACTATGCCCACGAACGTATGTGGCAGATCGTGCCGCGTGGTCGGGTTCGGGCGGTTTTCAATCGGAATGTTTAGCTCGGCGCCATCGCCAGTTTTCGACGGTAGCCGACGCTGCGATAGGGGAGTGAAGATGTCGCTTCGAGATTGCGGCCGCCACAGAGCGTCGACGTTGATCGTCCTGGCGTGGGCCCTGACAGGTTGTGGCGGAGGAGGTGGGGATGGCAATCCCGCCGCGGCGGCGCCCCCCTCCGCCGCGGCGGTCCCCGCTGGACCGGCTGTGCCAGTGTGGACGCTGCAGCGTGAGACCGCGGCTCATGTCGGCTCGACCCAGGTGAACGTGAACGCGATTCTCGATCACATCTTCACCGATCAGGCGGTGCAGGTGGCCATGCTGGTAAAGCTTGGATTTGTCATCGGTGAGCGTTACGCGACCAGCTACTCGGCGAATGATTTTGTGACCACCTGGTCGGTGGCAAAGAGTTTCTACAGCGCGGCGATCGGGGTCGCCATCGATGAAGGTTGGATTACCTCCCTGGATCAGAAGGCGAGCGACTTTCTCACCGAGTGGCAGGGTACGGTTAGAGCCGACATCAC
>JAYGEV010000009.1:0-3249 GCA_046582225.1 Pseudomonadales bacterium | reverse complement strand
ATGATGATTTCCTGAATATGGCCGTGGCGCTGATGGATTTCCCGGATCGCCAGCAGCGACTCGATACGTTCGCGGCGGGTCTCGCCAATGCCGATGAGAATGCCGGTGGTGAACGGAATCCTTGCCACCCCGGCGTGCTCCAGTGTCTGAAGCCGCACGCCCGGCGCCTTGTCGGGCGAGCCGTAGTGGGGCATGCCTTTTTCACACAGCCGTTCGGACGTGGATTCCAGCATGATGCCCATAGATGGCGAGAGCGGGCGCAGTTGTTGCAGTTCTTCGGGCGTCATCGTTCCGGGGTTCAGATGCGACAGCAGGCCGGTCTGGGTGTGTACCGCCTCGGCGACGTGTGCAAGGTAGTCGAGGGTCGTTTCAAAGCCCATTTCAGCCAACGCGGTTCTGGCGGCCTTGTAGCGCAGTTCGGGTTTTTCGCCGAGCGTGAACAGCGCTTCCTTGCAGCCCAGCTTCGCGCCTTCGCGGGCGATTTCCAGTACTTCGTCCACGGTCATGAAGGGGGCTTTTATCTTGCGGGGGACCTGGGCAAAGGTGCAGTAGTGACAGACGTCACGGCACAGGTGGGTGAGCGGAATGAATACCTTTTTCGAGTAGGTGACGATGTTGTGGAACCCGCGATCGCGCACGGTCGCGGCGATGCTGGCCAGCGCGGCGGTGTCCGGCTCATCGGCCAGGGCCAGAGCCTGCTCGGGAGTGGGCAGCGCGCCAGGTTCGCTGAGTTGCTGTAATTCGTCGATGATGGGAGACAACACCATATTCTTACCCCAGGGTCAGCGGGCCATTATCGGTATCAAGCAGTCTCGTTGCTATACCGGATTTGTCTAAGTATGTACCCGTTTGGCTGGCCCGATCGCGATCCAGCAGGGTTCGCAGGTCGTTGGGGGTATCGATGTCCAACGCGAATCCCGCTGATTGTACGGTAGCGGGGGTGAGATTCGCAGCGATTGCAGCGTCTACGTGAGGTTTGAAGCTGCGCCCGTCGAACACGTAGTCAATACAGTTCGGTGGTGAGCAGATCAGGCAGTTGGTGCCCAGATTCTGGTCGTCCGGCACCACGGTGACCCGTCGATGGTCAGTGATCAGCGCATCCACCTCTTCGGGAGTGATCAAAGGTACGTCGGCCGGCACGATCATCGCGCCTTCAGCCTGCAGCTGTGAGATGAGGTAATCGCTCGCCTGAGTCAGTGCCTGGGACAGGTTTGCGTTCGGACTTTCGGCATATCGTTCGGTACCGAAGGCCTGTGCCAGTGCATCAGCCTCTGCGGTGCGAGACACGATCAGAATACCCGTCAGCTGCTTTGAACGGCTGAGCGCGGTGAGCACATCCCGGGCCATTGCCAGCATCAGCGCGCGTCGCTCGTCTGCAGACAGGACGTCGGCCAGTCGGGCTTTGGCTTGCTCCAGTTGCTTTAATGGCACCACGGCCCACATGGACACATCCTTGCAGAATCAGCCTTCGAATTAGCGTTCGAATGAGTTAAATGAGTCGATGAATTCCAGCACCGTGTGGCCCAGATCCACGCGGTCCTGCAACGTTACCATGACAGTTTGGGCCACGATAGTCGGGGTATCCAGGGTGCCGTGAAGGGCACGATCCTGCTCATCGAGCACCAGGCCGGTGAGCAGGTTGCCGTAGTGACGGGCGACCTGATCGGCGCTCGCCGGTACATTGAGCTCCTGCATCATCTTGGCAGTCGGGCCCTTGATTGCCGTACCGCCAACAATGGGTGAGACCGCCACAATGGGTACACGGGCCTCCAGCAGAGCGTCCCTGGCTTCGGGAATGTGCAGCAGGGGGTCGATGGAAACAAACGGGTTCGAAGGGCAGATGACGATGCCATCGATGTTGTTCAGACAATCTTGAATCTCGGGATTCAAGATTGCGTTGGCGATGCCTTCGAATTCAAATCCCGTCACCTTCGGCTTGCAGCGATCGCGGACGAAGTAGTGCTGGAAAGCGAGCGGGCCGTCGTCTGTGTGCACCGTCGTGCGCACGGGGTCATTGGACATGGGCAGCACCCGGTGCGCGACGCCCAGCGCACCGCAGATGTGCGCTGTAGCCTCTGTCAGCGTGGCTCCCGCGGCCAACATCCTGGTGCGAGTGACGTGCAGCGCCAGGTCCCGGTCGCCGAGCTTGAACCAGGTGTCGCCGTGCAGCTGTTCCAGTGCGGACATGAATGCCCACGATTCGTCACCGCGGCCCCAACCCGTATCGGTATTGCTGACCTCGGCCAGGGTATAGGTGAGGGTGTCCACGTCGGGCGCGATGTAGAGCCCGAGATGTTCGAAATCATCGCCGGTGTTGACTGCGAAGGTGAGCTCATCCGGACCCAGAATGCTGGCAAGACCCAGGGCGAGCTTAGCGCCGCCCACACCACCACTGATGGCGAGCAACCGCGGCACTAGCGAAACAGATCTTCGTCCAGCGGACGATTGATCATTTGCGCGGAGTCGTCGCTGCGCTCCGCAGCCAGGCCACGGACCAGCACCAGCGGTGTACGTTCGGTGGTTTCGCCCATCGCCAGGGTCGCCGCTCCGGCGATCGCGTCTGCCCGGTTGATCAGCGTGACTTTCAGCTCGCGGCCATACAGGTCGGTGCCACCTCGGTGGTCGTCGAGCACCGTGATACCGGCGCAGCCGATGGCGGTTCCCACGGTGCCCATGCGCCAGGGTCGATTGGAACTGTCGGTGATGATAATCCCCACGTTGGCCTGCTGAGCACCATCAAGGGCGACCTTCAACGCTCGCGCCGATGCGTCGGGATCCCGAGGCAGCAGCAGCGCGTTTTCATCGTCGCCGTGCTCAATGTTGGACTGGTCGATGCCGGCGTGGGCGCCAACCAGGCCCAGGCGATGGCGCATGATGAGCACTCCGGGCTTTTTGCGCATGACTCCGGTGGACTCGTCAAGTATCAACTGGACCAGGCGCGGGTCTTTCTCGGTTTCCACGGCCAGATCCTTCGCCTGCTGAGAAGGCGTAATGGTATCCAGCGCAACTAACTGGCCTTCGGCCTTTGAAACGATCTTCTGGGCGATGCAGACGACATCGCCATCTTCGAGCTTCAATCCAGCAGTGTTGATGGCATCGCTGATGATGGTCGCCAGATCGTCGCCAGCCTGGACCATCGGAACCCCGGCCACCGCCTGAATGGAAAATGCGTTGTCCATCAGCGGCCTAGTGGTCCGCCTGGCCGACGATCTTGATGCCCGAGTGGGAGATGTCGTGACGCCGATTGAT
>JAYGEV010000338.1:0-6102 GCA_046582225.1 Pseudomonadales bacterium | reverse complement strand
CGTCCCTGTTCAATCGTCGAGAATGAATCGTTGAGGAGGCTTTAGGAAAATGGCAGAAGCTGCTGATTATAAATATGTTGGTACGAGCCCGGTACGCCCGGATGGCGTAGATAAGGTCACTGGGCGCGCTCAATATGGTGCAGACCTGAACCTGCCAAACATGCTCTACGGCAAAGTTCTGCGCAGCCCCCATGCTCACGCGCGGATCACCAGCGTAGATCTGAGCGCGGCGCTTGCAATAGACGGCGTTTATGCGGCAATTTCCGGCGCCGATTTACCCCAGGTTGAGTCTGGCGAAGCAGGCGGCGAAGGCGGCGGCGACGTTGCTGATGTCGCACAAAACGTCCTGGCGCGCGACAAGGTGCGCTATCTCGGTCATGCGGTGGCCGCCGTTGCCGCGAAATCGCTCACCATTGCGCAGGCGGCGCTGGATGCCATCGAGGTGGGCTACGAGGTGCTCACACCCGTGCTCGACCTCGATGAAGCGATGTCCGAAAGCTCCCCGGTTATCGATGAAAACTGCTTCACCAAAAATCTGCCTGAGACCCCGGACAAACCGAGCAATATCGCAGCGGTTATGCAGCTTTCGCGAGGAAATGTTGAAGAAGGCTTTGAGCAGGCCGACGTGATCGTTGAAGGCGACTACAACATCCCGATGGCTCACCAGGGCTATATTGAGCCCCACGCGTGTACGGCTACCATCAACGAAGCGGGCCAGGCCACGGTCTGGTGCTGTACCCAGGGTCACTTCGAGTTTCGCTCCATGACCGCCAAGGTCCTGAACATGGAGATCGCCGACCTGAAGTTCATCGCCTCGGAAATCGGCGGTGGCTTCGGCGGAAAGACCGTGATCTATCTGGAACCGCTGGCCGTGCTGCTGTCGCAGAAATCGCGCCGCCCGGTGAAGATGATGATGAGTCGCGAGGAAGTGTTCCGCGCCACCGGTCCAACCTCCGGTACCCATTGCAAGGTAAAAGTAGGTGCCAGGAACGACGGCACCATTACCGCCGCGACCGCGTGGCTGGCGTACGAAGCCGGTGGTTTTGCTGGCGCGCCGATGGGTCCGGGTGCGATGTCGATCTTCGCTCCGTATGACCTTGAGAACTTTCATATCGAAGCGTTCGACGTGCTGGTAAACAAGCCGAAGGTTGCTGCCTATCGCGCACCTGGCGCGCCGCAATCCATGCACGCGATGGAAATCGCGCTGGACGATCTGGCTCGCGAGTTGAAGATGGACCCGCTCGATCTGCGCATGAAAAACGCAGCCGATGAGGGCACTCAGGCGCCGTACGGGCCCAAGTTTCCGGCCATCGGTTTCAAGGCATGCCTGGAAGCAGCCATGGTGCATCCGAATTACACCAAGCCCGTGCCCGAAGGTGCGGGCCGTGGCGTTGCGGCAGGCTTCTGGTTCAACGTTGGTATGCAATCCAGCGCAGAGGTGCATATCAACGAAAACGGCACAGCTACCGTGATCGAGGGCAATCCGGATATCGGCGGTTCGCGTGCATCCATGTGCATCATGGCGGCGGAGACGCTCGGGATCGAATACGAGCAGATCCGGACGCTCGTTGGCGACACCGAGAGTACCGGTTTCTCAAACGTGACCGGCGGAAGCCGCACGACCTTTGCCACCGGCATGGCCGTCGTGCAGGCCTGTGAAGACATCATTACTCAATGCAAGGCTCGAGCCGCGGCGACCTGGGGCATGGACGAAGATCAGGTTGAGTGGGAAGACGGCCAGGCCATTCCTGCGCCCGGCGTGAATGCCGATGTCAAGCCACTCACGCTTGCCGACATCGCCGCTAACGCCCACAAAACCGGTGGCCCCTTGCTGGGTCGTGCTTCGCTGAATGCCCAGGGAGCAGGGGCATCGTTCACCGTGAACATCGCTGACCTGCGGGTTGATCGTGAAACCGGTAAGGTCGACGTGCTTGGCTTCACCGCTATTCAGGATGCTGGGACAGCCATCCATCCGGCCTATGTTGAAGGTCAGATGCAGGGCGGGGCGTCTCAGGGGCTTGGTTGGGCGCTTAACGAAGAATACATCTTCGATAAAGACGGAGTGATGGAGAACGCGAGCTTTCTGGATTACCGGATGCCGGTAGCTTCGGACCTGCCCATGATCGACTGTCAGATCATCGAGGTACCCAATCCGAGCCATCCGTATGGCGTTCGTGGTGTCGGCGAGACGCCCATCGTCGCGCCGCTCGCTGCTGCCGCAAATGCGGTGCGTGATGCAATTGGCGTGCGGATCAACGATCTTCCGTTGTCGCCGCCGCGGATTCTCGAAGCGCTCGATTGATCAACGGCGGATCCCCGGGGGCGCAGGCCCCCCGGAGTTCGCTCACGGTTTTTTCGAAGACTGCCTTTTCTTCAGGAATGGCATTTAGACTCTAATGGCCAAGATCGTCTTCCCCGACCATTTGTTGCAGCACACCAACGGTGAGCGCGAAATCGATGTGCCTGCTCAGACATTTCGGGAACTGTTGATTGATCTGGAGCAGCGCTGGCCGGGTTGCGCAAAGGTAATGGGAAAGTGCGCTGTCGCCATCGACGGTCAGATTTATCAGGATGCATTCCTGGAACCGCTGCGCGCCGACAGCGAGGTGTTTTTCATGCAGAGGATCGAGGGTGGGTGAGTCCCCGCTGGTTGGTGGAGGCTCGCCTGCTGGCTGAGGCTGCCTTCATGTCGTTGACGTGATTGCGATTCGAAAGCCTTCGCTGGTCTGCTCTGAATTGAGCTGCAGGAAGCGGTTGTGTACGCCGAGCATGCCTTCGAACAGGGCCAGCCAAATCTCCCGAACGACCGGGTGCACCTCGTCATGGCCGAACATTCGCCAGCTCGTTTGCAGCAGGTAGCCCCGCTCGAGGGTCACTTCGTCGCCGGCGGCATCCAGCAGAAAGGCGCTGAAATCGAGGAACGAATCTGCCGAATCATCGGTGATGCCCAGAGCTGAAGCGCCTTGGTCATAGTGGTGCATGCCGATCTGCAGTGCACACAGGCGACCCAGATAGCGGGCCTCTTCTGGACCCAGCATCGCAACCAGCAACGGCAAGGCATTGCGTATGTATTCCATTGCGTAGTTGCGGTGGGCTTTCGCCTGGCGCTCCACGGGCCAGTCCGCCGCGTCCAGGGCAGGTAGGTCGGCGCTGGAAATTTCAGGGCACGACTCCTGCGGCCTGAACATCAATCGCTGCTCTGGCGCGATGTCGGTGTCGAACTCGCGGTAGTAGCCTTCCAGACCCGGTTGTCCGTCGACCGTCGTCTTGGTGCACACAAAGCCCAGGCGTGAGTTGCCGAGGCTTACCCCGTTGTGGGCATGCCACCCGCGCAGCATGGCGCGGTTGACCGTGCTTGGTATGCCGCAGATGGCGGCTCCCTGCCATATCCAGCGGGGCGGCGGGTAGCGTATCCAGGCCTTGCGTGGCGATTCCTGCAGAAATTCAACTTTTACCCCGCCCAGCTGGTTGGAAAAATAGTGGTATTTCGCTGCGGCCACCGCATCGGGCTCGCCGGTCAGCCCGAGCTTTTCGAGGCCGGGTAGAAATCGCTGCAGATGCTGGCGTCGGAACAGCTGGAACACAAACTCTTCTGCCGTTGCGGCATCCTTACGCGCAACAAGTGTGAGCACCAGTCCGGTGATCCAGGCGTGATGGATATCCGCGACGATCTGCGCGGCGGGCGTCTGCCGAACTGATTTTTCCATGCCTGCCCCTGGCGCTTGGCCCGGCTTCACTTTTACCATCGCGGTAATGTAGCAGCTTTCATAGGAGTACCAATTGGGCAAGCTCGTTAATCTGGGTTCGCTGTGCGTCGATCAGGTGTATCGGGTGCCTGCCATCGCGGGGAGTGGGGAGAGCGTGGCGAGCATCGGTCACGATACCTACCCGGGTGGCAAAGGACTCAATCAGTCTCTTGCGGCGGCCCGTGCCGGAGCATCGGTGAGTCACGTCGGTTGCATTGGTCCCGATGGCGAATGGCTGCGCGACCTGCTCGGTACGGCGGGAGTGAACGTTGAAGGCGTACGATGTGTGTCGGAGCGTTCGGGGCATGCGGTCATCCAGGTCGATGACCAGGGTCGCAATGCCATTGTCATCGTCGGCGGTGCCAATCGAGCGGTGCAGGATCTTGAGCGCGAGGTCGCGTTCCAACAGGTCGATGCTGGCGATTGGTTGCTGATTCAAAATGAGATCAACGACCTGGACCTGGTCCTGGCGCAGGCCAGAAAAGGCAATGTCGCGCTCGCGTTCAACGTTGCGCCCGTAGATGGTCGCGAGCAGGGCTATGATCTGGCCGCAGTGAAGCTGTTGATAGTCAATGAGATCGAAGCCGCCGCAGTTGCCGGAGTAGTGGCGCCTCAATCGGCACTGCAGCGAATCTGTGAAAAGTTGCCCGACGCAGACGTCGTCCTCACCCTCGGCAGCCAGGGATTGCTTTACCGGGGACCGAGCGGTGCCGGCGGTGTTCCCGCGTTTGCTGTGCAAGCCATCGATGAGACCGGTGCGGGGGATGCTTTCATTGGCTTCTTGATGGCCGGGCTGTTACAGGAGATGACCCTGCCCGATGCACTCGCCCTCGGTGCCGCTGCAGGTGCGCTGGCTGCCACCCAGGCCGGTGCAGCGAGTTCCATTCCTGACCTCGACTCCGTTCGAAACCTTGTCGCGAGCCGCGCCGCGGGCGACTGAGGTTATAGCTTCAGACCGGTAGCTGAACTGAGATCCTCGATCGCCTGGCTTTCGCTGACCACCTTGATCGTGTGCATGCCCAACGCGCGGGCCGGCTTGAGATTGACACCGAGATCGTCGAGATAGACCGCTTCGTGGGGTGCGATACCCAGGCGCTCGCAGGTGAGCTGGTAGATGCGCGGGTTTGGCTTGCGAATACCTTCGACGCTTGATTCGACGACCAGATCGAACAATTCCATTACGGCGGCCATCTTCCTGGCGCGTTCCGGATCTCGCGCCATGGCCGGACCGGCTCCGGATTTCAGGTTGTTAGTGATGCAGGCAACCCGAAATTGCTGCTTGCAGTGTTTCAACGCATCGACCATTCGTGACCGCAGATGACCCGATAGCAGTCCGATAACCTGTCGCCCCTGAATCCGGTGGCCCTGGGCGGCGGACTCGTCGGCGAACTTCTGATCGAACTCGTCGAGTTCGATGCTGCTCGATTCGAATTGCGCCCAGGCGTTGTGGTCGGGATTGGTCGCGTTGATGCCGCGAATGAAATCTTCAGGCATACCGTGCTCAATCTCGAACCGTTTGAACGCCTCGAACGGACTGCTTGTCAGCACGCCGCCGAAATCCCACAAAATGGCGCTGATGGTCATCGCTTGGCCTCGGGCTATGAAAGTGTTTGAAAGCTGTTCAAGAGGTGGGCTTGGAACGTCTTAGAAAACGAAGTACCCGCCATCGATCAGAAAAGTGTCGGCTGTGTGGTACGAGCTTGCGTCGCTCATGATGTAAATTGCGATCGCGGCGAAATCCTCGCGGCTTCCCCAGCGACGCATCGGAATGCGAGCCATCACATTGCTGACGAACTTGGGGTTGGCAAAGGTACTCTCGGTCAATGCGGTTTCTGTCCAACCCGGCAGCAGCGTGTGGGCGGTGACGCCAAAGCGCGCGTATTCTACGGCGAGCGCTTTGATCATTGCTACCAACCCACCCTTGCTCGCCGCGTAGTGTTCGCCTCGTGCCTGCCCGGATATCGCTGCGAGGCTCGCGGTCCCTACCAATCGCCCACCCGGGTCCCCAGCCTCAGCCCGTTCGCGCATATGTCTGGCTGCGTATTTGAACGTATAAAACACCCCATCGAGGTTGACGCTCGTGACGCGCTGCCACTCCGCGTCGCTTGTCTCGTCGAACGGTATGTTACGACCACTCACCCCGGCGTTAGCGAAACACCCGTCGACGCGTCCATGCTCTGTAATCGTTGCCTCGAAGCATCGTGCGACTTCTCCTTCGCTGGAAACATCACACCGTTGCGTGGATATCTTCGGCCAACTCCATCCAGTTTTGCTTTGGCCGCCTTGTTCTTATCGGGGTTTGAGCCCCACACGCTTATTTCTGCCCCGGCTTGAGCAAGAGATCGGAAGAGCGTCG
>JAYGEV010000602.1:0-5495 GCA_046582225.1 Pseudomonadales bacterium | reverse complement strand
CCGAATGATCTTGTCATATCCGGTACAGCGACATAGGTTGCCCGCCAGCCAGTAACGGATGGTTTCTTCGTCCGGATCCGGATTTCTGTCCAGCAACGCCTTGGATGCAATGATCAATCCTGGCGTGCAGATGCCACATTGCAGCGCGGCGTGTTCGAGGAACTTCTGCTGCAGAGGATGCAGCCCGTCTTCGGTTGCAACGCCTTCGATGGTCGAAACCTCTTTGCCCTCGGCTTCAGCAGCGAGCACCAGGCAGGCGCACACGAGGCGATTGTCCAACAACACGCTGCACGCCCCACAGTCGCCTGTGGCGCACCCTTCCTTGGTTCCGGTGCGGGATAGCTCCTCGCGAAGCACGTCCAGCAACGTCTGCTGAGGCTCGCAGAGAAACTCCACGGTTTCACCGTTAATTGACGTTTCTACTTGAATTTTACTCATTGCTCACGAATTCCCCAATACAGTGAGTGACCGCTCCAAACACGCGAAATGACCTGCGCAACTCAACGTGAAGCCCTGTCGCGCGCAATCGCGGCGGCTCGCTTGCACAGAACGCCCACCACCTTCCGGCGAAACTTAACGGTACCGCGCTTGTCCGTTATCGGCGCAGCAGCCTCAGAGCAGGCCGCTGCTGCGGCCTCCAGCGCCGGGTCGTCCACCTTGGTACCGACCAGCGCGGCAGCAGCAGCCTCGACCAGCAGCACGGTGGTCGCAACCGCGCCAATGGCGACCCGCGCGGCCGTGCAGGTTCCACTCTCGTCCAGCGTGAGGCAGACGCCCGCACCCGCAACCGCAATATCCATTTCCGTGCGCGGAATGAATCTCAGGTAGGCGTCGGCTGTGCGAGGCGCCGGATTCGGAAACTTCAGCCCGATCAGAATTTCGCCATCTTCCAACCTGTTGGTCCCAACGCCGGTGACAAAGTCGTTGACCACGAGTTCCCGCGTCCCTGCCGACCCGGCAATGACGCAGATACCGGCATTGACAATCATCGCGGGAATGGTGTCGCCGGCGGGAGATGAATTGCAAAGATTGCCGCCAATGGATGCCCGGCCCTGAATCTGGGTGGACCCAATGAGATCGGCGGACTCGAGCAAACCCGGAAACATCGCCTTGAGGTCGCTGTTCTCGTTGAGGACCGCGCTTGGGATCGCGGCGCCGATATAGGTTTCGCTCGCACCGATATCCACAGCGTTGGTTTCTGCGATCTGCTTAATGTCGACGATCGTGCGTGGCGAGTTGTCCAACGATTGCATCTGCACGAGCAGATCAGTTCCACCGGCAAGTATCTGCGCGCGCTTGCCTTGTCCGGCATGCTCGGTCAATACCGCAACAGCCTCATCGATGCTGCCGGGCGCCACGTAGGCGTATCCTCCCATGGATCCTCCGTTAACTGTTCTTATTCAGCCGGGCAATCTATCACGAAGCGCGCAGCGGGTGGAGAGCAATCCTCGATTAACCGGTATACTCAACCTCTCCGACGAGAGTCCCATGATCAGCACCGACAACACCCCGGACAACGCGGCCTATGTCCAGCATCTTCAGATTGTCCAGTCACGCTGGAACGATGCACTGGAGGCGGCCGGATTCGACGCAGCCCTGGTTGCCGCCGGACACGCTCGGCCCTATTTCCTGGACGACCAGACGCCGGTATTTCGGGCCAATCCGCACCTGACCCAATGGTTTAACGACGATAATTGTGAGCACAGCCTGCTGCTTGTCGCCGCCGGACAAAGGCCGAGGTTGTTCTTCTATCAGCCGGAGGACTACTGGCACCAGGCGCCGCAGGCGCCCGACCGACTGAGCCCGTTCATGGATCTGGCGCTCTACAGCAACCCCGCAAAGCTTGAAGCCGCAGCGCTGGGCGCAGCCCGCCAGATCAACCGGGTCGCCTACGTGGGGGAGCAGATTGGCGAAAGTCCAGGTCAGGGAGCGGTTGGAAATCTGCCCGTCGACAATCTCAATCCCTCCCAGCTTCTCAGCCATCTGAGTTACCAGCGTGCTTACAAAACCAAGTTCGAGGTGGCCTGCATGCGCCGGGCGACTGCATCCGCGGTTGATGGGCACAACGCGGCAAGGGAGGCGTTCTCGACCGGGGCTGCCGAGTTCGAAATCCAGCTCCGCTACCTCGAAGCTTCAGCTCAGACCGAGAGCGATGTCCCTTACGGGAACATCATCGCTCTGAATGAGCACGCCAGCGTGCTCCATTATCAGCACTACGATCGGGTTCCACCGCCTGCGCGACACAGTTTTCTAATCGACGCAGGCGCTCGCCATCAGTGCTACGCCAGTGATATCACGCGCACCTACTGCGCCGATAGCGGCGAACCCGGAAGCGAGATATTTGCCGCGCTGATTGCTGATCTGGACGCCGCCCAGCAGGAACTCATCGCGGGCATCCAGACAGGCCGAGGCTACCTCGAGTTGCACGAGGAGATGCATCGACGGCTTGGGCAGATACTGGCGAACAACAAGCTCGTTCACTGTTCCGCCCAGGCAGCCTTCGATCTGGGCATCACGCGCAGCTTCCTGCCACACGGGCTGGGGCATCTGCTCGGGCTGCAGACCCATGACGTCGGCGGGCACCTGATCAGCCCCGCGGGAGGACAGAACCCGCCCCCGGACGAATATTCGGCTCTGCGTCTCACCCGGCCGGTGGAGACAAATCAGGTTTTTACCATCGAACCTGGTTTGTACTTCATCGCACAACTCCTGAGGACCTTGAGAGCAAGCGATCAAGCCACCGAGGTAAACTGGGACGTCGTCGAGGAGCTGATGCCGTTCGGAGGCATCCGTATTGAAGATAATGTTCTGATCACCGACGCTGGAACCCAGAATCTCACACGCGAGGCGTTCGCTCGCCTAGCGGCCAGATGAAGCTGTCCGTCGAGCGGTTGTTCAGCGATCCGCCACTGACCGGCACCCTGCCAAGCAATCTAAGGTTTTCGCCCGATGCGACGTTCATCGCGTTCCTGAAGCTGGCTGAGGATGATCGCGAGCGGATGGATTTGTGGCGCCACGAGATCGATTCCGGGGTCTCGGAGTGCTGGATCAACGCAACCCAGCTGGTAGCCTCGCTGGACGATCAGTCAGTAGCCGAGAAAGCGGAACGCGAGCGAAAACGTCAGTTTGCCAGCGGTATCACCAGTTACAGCTTCAGCCCCGATGGCACATGCCTGCTGATTCCCGCAGGCGGTGCGGGATACCTGTTTGATATTTCCAGCCGCGCTCTGGATCGGTTCACGCCAGAAGGCTGCCGCCAGACCGATCTGCGCTTCTCGCCAAAAGGCACATATATCTCCTATGTTCGAGACGACAACCTGTACCACTACGAAATCGCGACCCAGGTCGAGACTGCCGTCACCTCAGACGGCGGGGGCGGCATCTCCAACGGCCTGGCCGACTTCATTGCACAAGAGGAGATGCACCGCTTCGACGCTCACTGGTGGTCGCCTGACGAAGCCTTTCTCGCCTACACCAGAGTTGACGAGAATCCCATCGAGGTGACCCAGCGATTCGAGATCGAGGCCGACAGTTTCAACGTCATAGACCAACATTATCCCTATGCCGGGGCCAGCAATGCGCACATCGAGCTGCTGGTGCAGGAACTTGTTTCTGGCAACGTGCAACGACTGGATTATCGATCCGCCGACGACGACTATCTGGCTCGAGTCTCGTGGGATGGCGAGCGCGTTGCGGTGCAAACACAAAGTCGCAATCAACAGGAACTGCGGCTGCGGTTCTATTCCGCCGGCGGTGGCAAGGCAAGCGACCATCCAGGCGCCGGGCTTATCGAGCGCTCCGACACCTGGATCGATCTGCACGACAACTTCAAGCCTCTCGACGCGCAACGATATCTGTGGACCTCGGAGCGAGATGGCTCCAGCCACCTGTATCTGTATTCAAACGGCATCGCCCGGCAGCTGACGGCTGGAACCGGGCGAGTGAATCGCATTTTGCACGCGACCGATGCGCGGGTTCTGTTCAGCGGCTGGTTCAACAGCCCGGTCGAGCAGCATCTGTATGCGCTGGACATCACCGCAACCGATCCAACATCGAACCCCACCGCGATCACCACCGAGGCCGGCTGGCACGACGTGGTGGTGGCCCCGGACGGCAGTCGGTTCATTGATCGTTATACCGCGCTCGACACCCCCGGCGAGGTGCGAATCGGCTCGCTCGTGAACGAAAGCTTGAAGAACATTGCGAAAGAAACGATCACCCGAGACCACCCGTACTTTCCGTACCTCAACGAGCACCGCCCGCCATCGCTTGGCAGGCTCCGGGCCGAAGACGGCCAATGGCTGCATTACCGGCTGACCCAGCCGGCCAGTGGCGATGACCACCGCCGAAAGTACCCGGTGATCGTGTACGTTTACGGTGGCCCTGGAGTCCAGCGGGTCCGCAACGAATGGGCACCGTTGCTGCTGCAGTTGTTAGCCCACAACGGTTACGGGGTTCTTGAACTGGACAATCGTGGTTCCGGCAATCGCGAGCGCCACTTTCAGGCGCCGATATTTCGCAAGCTGGGCGCGGTGGAGGTCACCGATCAGGTCACCGGCGCGGAATTTCTGAAGACCCTGGACTGGGTCGACGCGGATCGCATTGGCGTGTTCGGCCACAGTTACGGCGGCTATATGACCGTTATGTGCCTGGCCAAGGCACCCGGCATTTTCAAGGCCGGCGTCGCAGTCGCCCCGGTCTCAGACTGGTCCCTGTACGACACTCACTACACAGAACGCTACCTCGGCACGCCCGCAGCAAACGCGCAAGGATACGAGCTGAGTTCAGTGTTCCCTTACCTGGACGGGCTCACTGGTAAGCTGCTGCTCATGCACGGTATGGCAGATGACAACGTATTGTTTACCCACAGCACTAGGATCTATCGCGCGCTCCAGGCCCGCAACATCGCGTTCCAGATGATGACTTATCCCGGCTCCAAACACGCATTGCAGGAGCGCGATGTGTCGATCCACCGCTTCAGCCTGATCCTGGAATTCTTCGGCAATCAGCTGTGAGCGACGCTGTTAGCGTACGCGCCGCGGATCTGAACGATCTGACCCTCCTGGTCGATTTCAATCGCGCCATGGCAGCGGAGAGCGAAGATAAAGGGCTGAACAGCGATGTTCTGCGGCGCGGGGCCACATATCTGATGGGCCATCCGGCGGAAGGCTTCTATCTGGTCGCGGAATTTCGCACACGACACGCTGCCGAAGTAGCCGGTGCATTGATGGTCACGTTCGAATGGAGCGACTGGCGCTGTAGTCGTTTCTGGTGGATACAGAGCGTCTATGTCAGTCCTGGCCACCGCCGCAAAGGCGTGTACAGCGCGCTGCACGAATCCGTTCGCAAGCGAGCGCTCGCAGATCCCGAGGCCTGCGGCATCCGGCTGTACGTGGAGAAGGAGAACCTCGGTGCTCAAGCCACCTACACAAGCCTCGGCATGACGCAAACCGCCTATCGGTTGTACGAAGACGAGTTCTGAGAGCCGGGCGACT
>JAYGEV010000575.1:0-7719 GCA_046582225.1 Pseudomonadales bacterium | reverse complement strand
GCACCGCTCGCGCTGGTTGCGGGTCCAGCGCGGGGGCGAGCTGGGTCAAACCGGCGAGCGCGAGGGTCGATGCAATCGCAATGGTCGCGATCATCGCGCCGCAGTAACTTTCGAAGATATCAGAACCCATGCCCGCGACATCGCCGACATTGTCGCCGACGTTGTCTGCGATCACTCCGGGGTTGCGTGGGTCGTCCTCGGGAATACCGGCTTCGAGCTTGCCCACGAGGTCCGCGCCGACGTCCGCGCTCTTGGTGAAGATACCTCCGCCGACGCGCGAAAACAGCGCAACCGTGGATGCGCCCATGCCAAAGCCGTGGATGTGGTGAGCGGTTTCGGGATCACCACCGAACAGGTAGTAGACGATACCCAGGCCCAGCAGGCCCATGGAGGCTACCGTCAGGCCCATGATGGAGCCGCCGAAAAACGCGACTGTTAAGGCCGGCCCCGCTCCCTCGTTGTGCGCCGCGGTGGTTGTCCGGGTGTTCGCCTTGGTCGCCGTATACATGCCGATCCATCCGGCAGAGGCTGAAGCGAGCGCGCCCACCAGAAATGCGATCGCAGTGTCGGCGCCGAGCGAGAAAAACAGAAGCACCAGCAGCACCGCGGCGAAGCCGGCCAGCATCGTGTATTCCCGGCGCATGAAAACCATGGCGCCTTCATGAATGGCGTCGCCGATTTTTCTGATGTTCTCTGGGCCTTCGTCGTAGCGTTTCACCAGTCCGAAGATGATGAACGCGACTATCAGACCGAAGATACCGAATACCGGCGGTATCAGGGCTGTATTGATCATTGGTATCCCCAATTCGATGAGCAAATTTTTCGGGTGGGCGAATCGACTGCGTGTCACGCTGTATTGCGTGATCTGCTGGTAGTGCGCAGACCCAACCCGGCGCGCATTCTAACGGAGCGGTCGGGGAATAAGAACCTCCCTCAGCGGGTGTTCCTTCGGGCTCGGCAGGGGTCGGGTCAGCCCTGAGCGAGCAGCATCCGCAAATCGGTAATCCCGGCATTCGCGCGGGATATGTAGGACGCCATCACCAGCGAATGATTGGCCAGCAGCCCCAGGCCGTCTCCGTTGAGAATGATCGGGCTCCACAGACTGTCCTGGGTAGGCTCCAGTTCTCGAATGATCTGCTGCAGGCTGACGCGTGCGTTTTTCTTGTCGAGCACGTCGCCGAAGTCCTGTTCCATGGCTTTTAGCAGATGGATCAGTGCCCAGGCCTGGCCGCGGGCTTCGTAAAATACGTCGTCGAGTTCGAGCCACGGGGTCTTTAGGTCCTGCTCGATCGGCGAATCGGTGGCTTGTGCAGCGGCGGCGTCCCCGGCCAGCGAGACATCCAGCTGGCGTTTGCCAACGCTGGCGGACAGTCGCTGCGACAGGCTGCCCATGCGGGTCTCAACTCCCTGCAACCACTGTTGCAGGTTGTCGGCTCGAGCGTAGAACTGTGCATTGGGTCTGGACGAATCGGCGAGGCGATCCAGATAGGACTTAAGCAGCGCGATTCCGTCTCGATATTCGTCCTCTGTGTTCGGGAATACCCAGCTTGCGTTGTCGAAAAAGAACTTACCTTCTGCCTGCGAAAGGTCGACATCTTCGGTAGATTGACTTTGTGAGCGGGAGAAATCTATCCGGAACGCGCGGGCTGTATCGCGGATCTGAGTGAGCACGCCGAATTCCCAGTTCGGTATGTTGTCCATCCACACGCCCGGCGGAAAAACATCGTTGGAGAGATACCCGCCGCGCTTGTCCAGCAGCGATTCGGCCAGGCGAGTCAACGTTGCGCTGACGATGTAGCCGGTCACCAGCTCCGCGTTGCCAGCCTGGGCACGGTCAACGGCGCTTTCCCGGACCCCGAAAATCGCAGGTTCGTCGTCCCACCACCAGCCCAGTGCCGCCGCGCTCAGCAGATAGACGCCGACGAGGCCCGAGGCGGCCATGCCGGCACGCCCGAAGGTTACGCCAGAAGGCATTTGCGGGGCAGATTGCCAGAATTTCCAGTTCATGCTTAGTCAACTCCTACCGGAACTTTCCGAAACACCGCGTCGATTCGCACGCCGGTGTCGGTCAGCAGCTGAACCTTGGTTTGTTCGGCCAGGTCGGCGACCCGAAACAACATCAGATGCAAACCGCCCGGCTGGAAGCGTAAGGTTTCACCCGCCTCGACCACAACCCTTTCGATTCGTCTCATTTTTACGAGGTTGCCATCGATGAAGGTGTGGTGAAACTCGATCGCCGCAGCGGCGTCGCTCGAGGCGCCCACCAGGGTCATCGACGTGGATCCGTGATTAACGATGTCGAAATAGCCGGCGGTCCTGTTCTGACCCGGCAGAAGCTCCCTAAGCCTTGGGTTTTCAACCGTTGCGTCTGCCGCGGCGGCCGCTATCAGTGAACTCAGGGCCAACGCGCTAAGGCTCGATATCACCCGTCGTGAAAACATACCAGTTCCACCAATGGCGGTGAGCCAATCTGAATCTGGGCGCGAATTCGGTCTTCGCCGGGAGCGCTGTTCATCTGCTGGTATACCCAGCGCCCTTCGGCATCGTTTCGCACCCGGATGATTGCGCGGCAGTTGGAAACCCGCGCCTGTGTCCCGAAGGTTTTCAACGGCTGGCCGAGATCTGCGCTACGGCGCGCGAGTTGAGCTTTGTCCAGCGTAAGGCGTTTACGCTCTGCGTTGGCCAGCAGGTTGATCTGAATCTCAGTGCGATGCACGGCCGGGTGATCGGCATCTACCATACGGGCCCGCTCGAGCATGGATCGCGCCCGGGCTGGATGGTTGCGTTGCGCGGCCAGCTCGGCCTTCTCCAGGTAGTATTCGACAATGCGTTCCAGCCCGCGCTCGGCGTATGGGTTGTGCGGATCCAGGGCCAGCACGGTGTCGTAGTGCCCCAGCGCGCTGCCCTGGGCCGGGTAGGTGATTTGTTCGCGTTGCATGGCTGCTTCGGCAGCATCGAGCAGCGCGAATATTTCTTCCGCATCCACCGGGTCGGGATCGCTGGCGGCGATGGTGGGTTCCGGCGTAGAGGATTCTGGCCGGGCCTGACAGCCCGTGATCGCGGGTAATGTGCTGGTAACCAGCAGGCACAGCACAAGCGTTGCGCGGGCTTTTTCTCTAAACTGCACAGCACCAGTTCACGGTTGTGGGCGAAAGGAGCAGCTATATTGCCCGGTCTGTGTGCGAACTCCAATGCGAACGCTAATTCGAACTGCAATTCGAACTCGAAGGTCCAAGAGGTGTCCCATAGGCTCGGGCAGATGCAACACCGGCGAAAAATGAATATTTCCCTGCGATCGCTCCTCGCGACGATGCTGGTGGGCGCTTGTGTGCTGACAGGCCTCATCGGACAGCCGATTGCGGCTCTGGAACTTACCTCGCCCGGTGACCCGTGGCTGGATGACGAACCAAAATTCCTTCCTGTGGATCAGGCGTTCGTGCTGTCCACCGAACTCGCGGCCGATGGCGCGGTGCTTGTGCGCTGGGACATGGTCGACGGTTATTACCTGTATCGGCACCGATTCGGATTCGACGTCCGCACCAGCGCAGAATTTGCCGAATCAGATGTAGTGCTCGGCGCACCTGAAATCGCTCCCGGCAAGAAGAAGTTCGATGACTACTTTGGTGATGTGGAGGTTTACTACCATCAGGCCCAGGCGCGGGTCCCGGTGGAATCGGGCAGCGGCGCTGTAGAGGTCGGCATCAGCTATCAGGGTTGCGCCGATATGGGGTTGTGTTATCCCCCGGAAACCAAGTGGGTGGCGTTCAACCTTGCCACCGGTGGCGGGCCCTCGGCGCTGGGTGGCTCAGCACCTGGCGGTTCAATTGTCCCGCAAACCGAAGCGCGCGCGCTGGCCTCCATGCTTGCCGACGGCGGGCTCATGATGTCTCTGTTTTTGTTCTTCATCGCGGGTCTCGGGCTTGCATTCACCCCGTGTGTGCTGCCGATGGTACCCATTTTGTCGAGCATCATCGTTGGTGATTCTGACAACATCAACCGAACGCGGGCGTTCACCCTGTCGGTTGCTTACGTGCTCGGGATGGCCCTGACCTACGCTGCCGTCGGTACCGCTGTGGGGTTGTTCGGCGCCAGTCTGAACCTCCAGGCGGCGCTTCAGTCAGCGCCGGTGCTGAGCGCTTTTGCGGTGGTATTCGTGGTCCTGTCGTTGTCGATGTTCGGTTTTTATGAGCTGCAGCTGCCGCAGAACTGGCAGAACGGGCTCAATGTGCTGGGTCAGAAGGCCGGTGGCGGCAAACACCTGAGCGTGACGGTGATGGGGTCGCTGTCGAGTCTGATCGTATCACCGTGTGTCTCCGCGCCGCTGGCGGGCGCGTTGATCTATCTGAGTTCGACTGGCGATGCAGTGCTCGGCGGCACCGCGCTGCTGGCGCTTGGATTGGGCATGGGCGTACCGCTGATTGTGATCGGTGCCAGTGGCGGTCATCTGTTGCCCCGGGCAGGCGCCTGGATGAATTCGGTGAAAGCGGTATTTGGCGTGTTGTTGCTTGCCGTCGCGGTGTGGCTGCTCGAGCGGGTGGTCCCGCCTGGGATCACCTTGCTGTTGTGGGCTGCGCTGGCCATTGGATCCGGCGTCTATCTGGGTGCGTTGGATTTTGCGCCCCGCGAGGGTTGGGGTCAGCTGTGGAAAGCCAGCGGTGCGATCAGCTTTGTCTACGGCGTGCTGCTGCTGATCGGCGCGGCCAGCGGCGCCGAAGATCCGCTCAACCCGTTGCAGAATGTCGTGGGGGCGCGAAGCGAACAGCCCGCCGAACAGCTCACCTGGTATCCGGTTGACGATCTTGCGGATCTTCAAGCCGGCCTGCAGTCGGCGGGCGCCGCGGGGCAGCCGGTGTTGCTGGACCTGTATGCCGACTGGTGTATTTCCTGCAAGGTGATGGAACGCTCGGTGTTTCCAAAACCCGAGGTCGCCTCGCGGCTCGCTCGATTCAGATTGCTGCGCGCCGACGTCACCGACAACAATGCGCAACACAAAGCGTTGCTGGAGCGGTTTGGTCTGTTTGGCCCGCCAAGTATGATGTTTTTCGCCGAAGATGGCCGCGAAATGACGGAAGTTCGGATTCAGGGAGAGATCGGCGCGGCGGCCCTGGCGACCCATCTGGCGGCCATACTGAAGCAGGGCCGAACCGAAAACTTCTCCAATATTGCGTCGAATGTCGGGGAAATTCGCGTTAAATCGGCCCTATAGTGGCGTTTTGAAGTGTTGACCTGTCATCGCTGCCGAATTTCTGGCAAACTCCCCGCCAGCTAAATCGGAGACCTTCTGATCATGGCCCGTATTCTGGTTCTCAATGGCCCGAATCTGAACCTGCTGGGTAGCCGGGAACCCGAAATCTACGGTACCGACACCCTGGCCGACATCGATGGCCGCCTGCAGGCGCTGGGCACCGCGGCCGGCCATGAGGTGGAGTGCTTCCAGAGCAACGCCGAACATGAACTGGTGGATGCGATCCACGCCGCGCGGTCGCGGGCGGTGGCTTTCATCGTAATCAATCCCGGTGCGTTCACGCACACCAGCGTCGCGCTGCGAGATGCATTCCTCGGCGTAGAGATCCCGTTCATAGAGGTCCACCTGTCAAATGTGCACGCCCGCGAGGAATTTCGTCAGCATTCCTATCTGAGCGATGTCGCCACTGCCGTAATCACTGGACTGGGTGCGCGGGGATACGAATTCGCGCTTGAGGCTGCTTTTACGGCGCTCGAAGACTAACGGGAGGTTTGCCGCGTGGATCTGCGCAAGATCAAGAAACTGATAGAACTGGTGGAGGAGTCGGGCATCACCGAACTGGAGGTGCGTGACGGAGAGGAAGTCATCCGCATCGCCCGGCAGATCACTGCGGCGGGATTTGTGCCGGTACCGCAGCCCGCGGCTGTTGCTGGAATTTCCGCCGCGCCAGGTCACAGCATTGAGTCGCCCATGGCAGGGACTTTCTATGCAGCCGCTGAACCCGGCAGCGAGCCATTCCTGCGGCTCGGAGCCCAGGTCGAAGTGGGCGACATCGTTTGTATCATCGAAAGCATGAAGATGATGAATGAAATCACCGCCACGGCCTCCGGGATCTGCACGGCCGTCGAAGCGACCAACGGTGAGGCGGTGAATTCAGGCCAGGTCCTGTTTCGCCTGGAATAAGGTCGCGTTAGAACCGTGAGCTGGCTCAAGCTCGACCTTGATGTCGCCGCGGCCGATGCGGAGGCGGTCGGCGATCTGCTGTTGGCGCTCGGTGCCGTGTCGGTGTCGGTCAGCGCCAGTTCAGCCGATGCCGTTGTTGAGCCCGCGCCTGGCGCAACCCCGCTGTGGCGCCGCAATCGCCTTTCCGCTTTGCTGCCGCTTGATGCAGATGTCGCTGCGGTTCGCAACAGCCTGGCGGAGCATGTCCCGGACGCTCGTTTTGAGGTTGGTTTTGTTGGCGAAGACGAGAAACTCGAGGGATGGCGTGAGTACGCGGTTGAACGCTGCTTCGGCGGGCGCTTGTGGGTACTTCCGCGTGACGCGCGTGCGCGGTCAGGCCCGACGCTGAGGCTCGATCCCGGACTTGCTTTCGGGACCGGCCGACATCCCACCACCCGGTTGTGCCTGGAGTGGTTGGCGAGCCGGGATCTGGGAGGAGCGCGGCTGCTTGATTTCGGCTGCGGCTCCGGCATCCTCGCGCTGGCCGCCTGTGCGCTTGGGGCTGGCGAGGTCGTGGCCGTGGACCATGACCCCCAGGCGCTGCTCGCGACCCGGGAGAACGCGGCCTACAATCACGTCACCTCGGAGCAGTTGATTGTCCAGGAGCCGACCGAGATTGCGGTTGGGGGCGGGTTTGATGTCATTGTTGCCAATATCCTGGCCAACCCGCTGTTGGAGCTTGCGGCTGAATTTGTTGCACTGCTTCGACCAGGCGCTTCGCTGGTGCTGTCTGGAATACTGGCCGACCAGACGGATCAGGTGGTGGACGGATATCCCGGAATCCGGTTTGACGCGCCGGTACAGGATGGGGATTGGTTGCGGTTGTCCGGCGTGAAGCATGATGCGAGCGCGACCTGAGTGCGTGGCGAACACGTCCTTAAAAAAGAAACGCGTCCTTAAAAAAGATCTGAGCGGTAACTCATGGCTGAGAATGATGTAGAACCGCTGGTGACCCAGTGCCCGAAGTGCAAGACGCGGTTTCGGGTGACGGACAACCAGCTGCAGATCGCCGCCGGGCGCGTGCGTTGTGGCGCGTGCTTAACGGTGTTTCAGGGTGTGGAACATCTGCATTGGGCCAAAGAACCCGAGCTTTCCGACGACCCGCAAGCGCTCGACGAGCTTGATGAAGCTCCACCCGAAGCAAAAGACGGCGCACAAGTCGACGCTGCCGAACAGTTGCAGCTGTATAAAGACGCCGAAACTGCGCTTCCGGACCTCAACGCGGTGGGCGACGATCCGATAACGGTTACCAGTGAACCGGATGACGAGTGGTCGCAGCTCGGCGGTCGGCTCTATGGTGGTCATGAAGAAGGTGGTCACGAAGAATCCCCGGAGCTTGTGTCTGAAGAACCCGAGTCGTCGCTGGAAGATGCCGCAGATGTAGATGCAGACACAGACCCCGACGCAGATACCGAGAGTGAAGTCGAACAGACCGCGCTCGAGGATGACGCCGCGGAGCCGGTGCCAGATGCGGAACCCGGCGTCGAGGACACGCCAGCTCTGGAACCGTTGGTGACGGAGCGGCGCGAGGA